>CAMPHB010000040.1 GCA_946885755.1 uncultured Methylophaga sp.
GATCCTGCAGGCGGCGAATTAAGTCTGCAGCTTTATAAGCCGCAATACTGCCGGTAACACCGAGCAAAATACGTTTGCCGGCAAACACTGAAAGTTTAGTCACGCACCTTATCCATTACTAAATCCCGCAAAGTCATACCTGCCAATACTTTTTCCTGGGCACCACGCAGTTTGCTGAGTAAATGCTCAACAGCTGGTGCCGCCCGATTTCGAAGCGGCATTAAATCGCGTTCTTCGGCGCTGCGCAAACAATCAAGAATTTGCTGCACGGTGATCATTGATAAATCACGGCCTGGCACAAATCGCGAATCATGCCCGGCGATCTCGGTGAGCAGGCCATCGCGTTCCAGCATATTGATAATTTCCTGCAAACCGGTGGCACTCAGTGCAGTCTGCTGCTCAAGTTCCTGCATGGTCAGCGCCGGTTTGTCATGACAAAACCGTCGGCCAATGGTGGTCATTACCCATAAACCTTCTTTTTCACGCAGTCTCGGGCTCAAACGTTGAGATTTACCGCCTAGTTGCACCAGTTTCGGATGTTGCAGAAAAAATGCGACCTGTGAGCCGGTCAGCAGAATAAACCAGGCCAGATACACCCAGATCATAAAGAAAAACAAAATAGCAAAGCTGGAATAAATCGCCGTGTAATTACTCGATGAGGCGACAAAACTGGCAAACAAGGTACCCAGCGTCACCCACAAAACACCGGCAACGGTGGCGCCGGTAAAGGCAGCACTGAGTTTGACCCGGGTATTGGGAATAAAGGTATATAGAAAGGTGAACGCCAGAATAATCATCAGATACGGCAGCAGTTTGCTGAGCACCAGCAGTAAGGTGCCAAACGGCTCGATGGATTGCAGTTTCATGACCACATCGTTATCAAGCGCCGCACCGGTAATGCCCAGCGCCGAAAACACCAGTACCGGGCCAATCATCACTACACTGAGATAATCGGTAAAGCGCCGCGCCAGCGTTCGGGGCCGTTTGACCCGCCAGACAAAGTTAAAGGCACTTTCTACCTTCTGGATCAGCGCAATCATGGTGTAAAACAACATGGCAAGGCCCAGTGAGCCCAGCACACCGACTTTGATATTTTCGACAAAGCCGATAATGTTTTGCGCCAGTTCCTGCCCTCTGTCACCAAGCGGATCCAGCATATTGAGCAGAAACGGCTCGATCTGGTTATGCACACCAAACGCTTTGAGCACCGAAAACGCCACAGCGATCAGTGGCACCAATGACAACAGCGTGGTAAACACCAGGCTCATGGCCCGCAGACTCAAATCACCGCTGCGCAGCTCATTCACCATAATGTACGCAACACGCAGCAAGTGTGTCAGGGTACGTTTCAGCTGATTACCCTGCTCAGCCGTCTCCTGCCAGAGACCGGCGGTAAAAAAGCTATGGGTTTGTTGCCAGTATCGACGGACTTTCGACAGCATGGTTTGATCCTTAAACCGGATTATCAATATCAATAAATTGCACGGAAACCGGCCACTGCCGGGCGATCATCTCACCCAGTGCTTTGACACCATAACGCTCGGTCGCATGATGACCAGCAGCGATGTAATGTATGCCAAGCTCACGGGCAAGATGCACCGTGGGCTCAGAAATTTCGCCACTCATAAAGGCATCCAGACCCAGCTCTGCCGCCTGCTGAATATAACCCTGGGCAGCGCCGGTACACCAGCCGATGGTACTGATCGGCCGCTCATGTCCGGCGATAGTTAACGGTGCTCGCTGTAAAACCGCAGTCAGCTTATCGGCAAAATCATTCAGGCTGAGCGGTTGCGGCAAACTGCCGCACAAAGCAATGGCCGGATCACCGCTGCCGCGGATCCGGCCATCAATTTCGATATCCAGTAACCGTGCCAGTTGCACATTATTACCAAGCTCGGGATGGGCATCGAGCGGCAAATGGTAGCCAATTAAATTAATATCATGCGCCAGCAGGGTTTTCAGGCGCTGTTGTTTGATGCCAGTAATTTGGGGCGCTTCGCCGCGCCAGAAATACCCATGATGGACAATAATCGTATCGGCATCGGCTGCCACCGCTGCATCAATCAGCGCCTGACTGGCGGTGACGCCGGTAACAATTTTTTGTACCTGCTCACTGCCAGCCACCTGGAGGCCATTCGGGCAGTAATCCTGAAACCGGCCGGGTTCCAGCAAATCATCCAGATAGGCGAGTAATTCGGATCGGGGTATCATCAATCAATATTCCGTTTGAGCATGACGCCACTATAACAAACAGGAGGCGCAAATGGATGTGGTCAGCTTGATTGCACTCAGTATGGGCATTGCCTGGGCCAGCGGTATCAATTTATATGCTGCGGTGTTTATGCTTGGTTATCTCGCCAATACCGGCCATTTGGAACTGCCCGCTGATATGCAGGTACTCAGCGATCCGCTGGTGATGATGGCAGCGGCAGTGATGTACTGCGTGGAATTTTTTGCCGACAAGGTGCCCGGTGTCGACACCGGCTGGGATACCTTACATACTTTTATCCGCATTCCGGCCGGCGCCGTGCTGGCGGCCAGTGCCGTTGGTGATTTGAGTCCCGCCGCCGAACTGGCCGCCGGTTTGATTGGCGGTACCCTCGCCGCCGGCAGTCATGCCACCAAAGCGGGTAGCCGCCTGATGATCAATACCTCTCCGGAACCATTCAGCAACTGGGGGGCTTCTATCGGTGAGGATCTGCTGGTGATTGGCGGTTTGTGGATGGCACTGAACCACCCCATCGGATTTTTGCTGTTGCTGGTGCTGTTTATCGCACTGATGATCTGGTTGCTGCCAAGATTATGGCGATTAATCAAACTGGTGCTGCGGCAAATCGGCAGTTGGCTGGGCTTGTGTGAAGCGCCGCTTAAACCGGACAAAACCCCCGTTACGCCGGCAGAACCGCCGGCACGCGACTAACGCCGCCGGTCGCCGACACCTTCCGGAAAGCGTTGCATATCAAAGGCATCACTGTAGCCGCTGATGGTTTCTGAAGCACCGAGAAACAAATAGCCCCCGGGATTCAATGACTGCGCCATGCGCGTCAGGATGTCGACTTTGCGCTGCGCCGAAAAATAAATCAGCACATTCCGGCAAAAAATCACATCAAATTTGCCGAGCACACCATAACTTTGCAACAGGTTTTGTTCACGAAACTGTACCCGTTGTTTAAGCTCATTGCTGATTTCCCATTGCTCGCCTACCGCTTTGAAAAACTGCTGTTTACGGGCTGGTGATAGCCCCCGCTCCAGCGTGTTGGCCTCATAAATACCGCGGCGTGCTGCCACCAGCATTTTGTTGGAAATATCGGTGGCAACTATCTGCGTAGTGGCGAGCTTACTGGCCGGATTTTTTCGTAAATATTCGCTGAGCAGCATACTGACTGTGTAGGGTTCCTGCCCTGAAGAACAGGCAGCTGACCAAATCCGGCACGGGCCTTTCAGCGTGTGATCGAGTTCGGCAAACAGATATTTTTCAACAATAAAAAACGGGCTGCCATCACGAAACCACGAGGTTTCATTAGTCGTCATGGCGTCAATCACAGCATTACGCAAATGCCGTGGACTGCCATGCTGGATCGCCGTCAGCAATTCCGAAACTGACGCAATGTTTTCATCACGGAGCAATTTGGTCAGACGGCTGATGATGAGATATTGCTTACCATCACCAAGCAAAATGCCACAGGCCTGTTCCAGAAAAAGCCGGAATTTCTCATAATCCGTCTGGCTGATGTCTTGCGATTGCAGCATACTCAATACTGTTGAGGCCTCTTGTGGCACAAATACTTATATTTAGTTAGCGTCTTACATTGCCAAAACTTAATTATCAGCTTACGGCGCCTGCACCAGCATATGAAAAATTCCCAAAAACTGAAACATATACTTATCACTGGTTGTTCCAGCGGTATTGGTCTCGACGCAGCGAAAACGCTGCATAACCGCGGCCACCGTGTTGTGGCCAGTGTCCGAAATACTGCGGATTTAGCGCAATTTGCTGCTATTGGCATTGATGCGGTGCTGCTGGATCTGGATGACGATACAGCCATCACAAACGGGCTTAATGACGCACTGCAAAAGCTCAACGGCCGGCTTGATGTGCTGTTTAATAACGCCGCTTTTGGTCAGCCCGGCGCTGTTGAAGATTTAAACCGGCAGATTTTACAGGCACAGTTTAATACCAATGTGTTCGGCACCCAGCAGCTGACCAATCAGGTGATCAAAACAATGCGCCGGCAAGGCGGAGGCCGCATTGTTTATAACAGTTCGGTACTGGGTCTGGTGGCGCTGCCTTATCGCGGTGCTTATAACGCCAGTAAGTTTGCCCTTGAAGGCCTCGCTGACACGCTGCGGCTGGAATTACACGGCAGTGGTATTAGCGTCAGCCTGATTGAACCCGGCCCCATCATCAGCCAGTTTCGCGCCAATGCGTTTGCCAAATACCAGCAGCATATCGATAAAGAGACCAGTGCTCACCGGCAGGTTTATCAGGCCATGGAAAACCGGCTCACCAAAACCGGCCCGGCAGCGCCGTTTACCCTGCCCGCTTCAGCGGTGACCGACAAATTAATTCATGCCATTGAGGCAAAACAGCCGAAGATTCGTTATTTTGTAACTTTTCCGACTTATTTACTGGCCAGTTTAAAGCGTATTCTGCCGGGCCGGTTACTGGATTGGCTGCTGCGTAAAATTTCAACCAGCGAACAGCGCTGAGAGCAAAGACTAAGCAGCCCTATACTGCGCATTTTTTTATGACATAATCGCTGACATCTGGCGGAGCAGGGACACCATGGCTGGCATCACCCGTAACAGTCTGCAGTGGCAGTCGATCATCAAAATTTTTACCGGCAGTCTGCTGAGTGGCCTGCTGGCTCTCGCAGTCGCGGCATATCTGATTTTCAGTCATGCTGAGACCGGACTGAAAACCGCCGATTTACTGCTGTATTTTGGTCTTGCCGCCACCCTGCTAATTATTATTGCCGCTCTATGGGCGATATTCGCCTATCAGCGTCTTGGCCGGCCACTGGAAGCACTGGAGCAAATCACCTTCGCTCTGCCGTTGTTGTCTGCCAAAAAGTACCAGGAAGCCCAGCAAATTTTTGACCGGCTGGAAACAGCCCTGCAGCATCAGGAAATTGCCGATCTACAGCGTGCCAGCCGGCAGTTGGCCAATGTGCTGGAACAACTTGACGTCAATATTCAGCAACGCAGTCAGCATATAAACGCCAAATCGGATGAGCTGCGCAGTGAACGCGACTTTATCAAGAGCCTGCTGGATACGGCGCAGCTGATTATTGTCACCATGAACGAACAGTTTCAGGTCACGCTGTTTAATGATCATGGTGAAAAACTCACCGGCTACAAAGAAGCCGAAATTCTCAATACCGATGTGGCGCGGATGTTTCCCGCAGGCAACTGGCTGGAAGCCAAAAATCGCTTTAATGAACTCTTGGCCGGCAATCTGCAGATTACCCAGCAGGATGCCGAGTTAATTGATAAAAACGGCCTGATCAAACAAATTTCCTGGCTGCATTCACGGCTGGAAAACAACAATAACAATGCGGTGATTTTGTCGGTCGGCCTGGATATGACCGAGAAAAAAGAGGCGGAAAAACGCATCGTCTGGATGGCCGAACATGATCCGCTGACCGATCTCTGCAACCGCCGTAAATTCACCGAAGAATTTGAAAAATCGCTGCGCAGCGCCATCCGCTACCACCATAACAATACGCTGCTGTATCTGGATCTGGATCAGTTTAAAGACATCAACGACACCAGCGGTCACCGCGCCGGTGATGAACTATTGGTGTTAGTCGCTAAAACGCTGAAAAAGGTCACCCGCTTTACCGATCTGGTAGCGCGTCTCGGCGGTGACGAATTTGCCGTGTTGATGCCGGAAAGCGATGATGCCGGCGCCCGGATCCTGGCCAAAAAGATCCTTCAGGAACTGGCGACCATTCAGCTTGAATACGGCACTGTACGGCACAAAATCACCGCCAGTATCGGCATTGTCCATTATCCGCTGCATGATGCGTCGATCCATGAACTGCTGACCTTTGCCGATCTGGCTATGTACAAAGCCAAAACCAGCGGCAAGAGTAATTATCATGTGTTTTCAGCCGACGATCAGACCCGGCAGGAGCTGGAAACGCGGGTCTTCTGGAAACATCAAATCGAAGACGCACTGGAAAACCACAACTTCATCCTGCATTACCAGCCGATTCTGGAACTGAAATCTAACACCGTAGAACATTATGAAGTACTGATCCGCATGCACCATCCGGAAACCGGCGATATCAGCCTGCCGGGTAAATTTATCGAGGTCGCGGAGCAGGTCGGGCTGATCCGCAATATTGATCAGCTGGTCATTAACAGCGGCATTAAAAAGCTGGCCGAGATGCAGCAGCAAGGTATTAAAGCCCGGTTTGCCATCAATTTATCGGCATCGATTATTGATGCGCCGATGTTATTGCCGTTACTGAAAAAACTCATCAAAAAATACAATATCGATCCGGCGGGGCTGATTTTTGAAGTCACCGAACCCGTGGCTGTCAGTAATTTGCAGCAGGCCAAAGCGATGATGCTGGCGATAAAAGCGCTGGGTTGCCAGTTTTCGCTCGATGATTTCGGCGTTGGCTTTTCTTCGTTTAATTACATGCGGGAACTGCCGGTCGATATCATCAAAATTGATGGCATTTTTATCAAAGATCTCGATAAAAATGCGGATGACCAGTTGTTTGTCAAAGCACTGGTCGATGTGGCCAAAGGCCTTGGCCGTAAAACTATCGCCGAATTTGTCGAGAACCGTGCCGTTTTAACATTACTGCGCACTTACGGTGTTGATTTTGCCCAGGGTTATTACATCGGCCGGCCAGCACCAAAAGTGTTAAGCAATTCGGACTGGCAAGCTGCTGATCAACGTTAATCGTATTGCCTCATCTTTGTGCGCAACCGCACCCCGATTGATTCACGCTGGTGCAAACGGATGGTGTTTTCAGCCCCGAAAACTCTTTAACTTTCTGTTTTTAAAGTAAATATTACTTATGGCATAAAACATGCCCTTCGTTTACTGGTTAACTACTTTTAAGCGGAGCTGTTATGTCATACCTCACCCCCACCGAATTTGTTAAAAAAATGGTCGATGCCGGCGAAAGCAAAATCAAAATGGCACCGCGCGATGTCTTACTGCGAGCCTATATGGCCGGTGCCATTCTGACGCTGGCGGTTGCTTTTGCTGTTACAGCCGCCGTCCAAACCGGTTTGCCGATTGTTGGCGCACTGGTGTTTCCAGTCGGCTTTGTGCTGCTGAATTTGCTGGGCTTTGATTTGCTGACCGGTGTGTTTGCGCTGGTGCCGCTGACCTTATTCGATAAACGCCGCGGCTGCACTTTTAAAGGCATGCTGAAAAACTGGGGCATTGTGCTGACCGGTAATTTATTCGGCGCACTGACCACCGTTTTGCTGATGAGTATCTTCTGGACTTATGGCTTTTCAGCCGAACCGGGTGCCGCAGGACAAGCCATTGCCAAAGCGGCGGAAGCCCGCACACTGGGCTTTGCAGCCCACGGCGCTTCAGGCTGGCTAACGGTGTTTGTCGCCGGCATTTTATGTAACTGGATGGTGTCGGTCGGCGTGGTTGGCGCCATGATTTCCAGTACGGTGGGCGGCAAAGTAATTGCCATGTGGCTGCCTATCGCGCTGTTCTTCGGACTGGTGTTTGAGCATTGTGTGGTCAATATGTTCCTGTTTCCGATGGGCATGCTGATGGGCGCTGATATCACGATTGCCGACTGGTTATTGTGGAACGAAATTCCGGTGATTCTCGGCAATCTGGTAGGCGGACTGGTATTAACCGGCAGCGCCTTGTACGCCACCCATAACAAAACCGGCGCATTAACCTCAGAAATGTCTGAACAAAGCGCCTGATTTTCCGGCGGGTCTGATCCTCAGCCAGTCAGATCCGCTTTTTTCTCTAGCTCGGATTATTTATGAATAAACTCGCCATGACACAGGCCATTATGGTCGCCAAAGACAGCAAAGAACTGACCTGGGAGGCCATCGGCAACAGTATGGGCATGTCACCGGTATGGGTCACATCGGCCTGTTTAGGCATGAACAGCATGTCACCAGAAGCCGCCAAAAAACTCTGCCAGCTGCTGGATTTGGGCACCGAAGTTGAACTGGCGCTGGCAGCTTATCCAACCAAGGTATGGGATCAGGCCGTGCCGACCGACCCGCTGATTTATCGGCTTTATGAAATCGTCGGTGTCTATGGGCCGACTTTAAAAGAAGTCATTCAGGAAAAATTCGGTGACGGCATTATGAGCGCCATCGATTTCAGCATGTCGGTCGACAAGCAGGAAGACCCGAAAGGCGACCGCGTGGTGGTCACCATGAATGGTAAATTTCTGCCCTACAAATCCTGGTAGGGATGCTGGCGCCGGCTATTTGACTGCCGGTGGC
Source organism: uncultured Methylophaga sp. (assembly GCA_946885755.1). The sequence goes on from CAMPHB010000040.1 coordinate 8,461, forward strand.
CGTGCGTAAACGTAAACCAGATAGTAGGCCATCGCCACAAAACCGGCACCACCGACAATATTACCGAGTGTCACCGGGATAAGGTTACCCAGCAAACCGCCAAAATCCAGCGCCTGTAATTGTTCAGGCGTGAAATGGCTGGCAGCAACAATCGCCTGATCCGCTGCGGCAATCATGGCGATCGGGATCATGTACATATTGGCGAC
>CAMPHB010000041.1 GCA_946885755.1 uncultured Methylophaga sp.
GGGTTATTGGGCGGATTTGATGGTGCGCTATTAAGTCGACCGATAATTGTTTTCTATTAATATGTTAGACTGCATTTGTAATTCGTATTATGATTTGTGTCAGGCGAATGCAACAATCTGTTGTTAGTAAGCAACAGATTGTTGTAAAGGCTGAAGTACGAAATTTTCTGCTTTAAAAAAAGAAAAGGAATCGCTCATGAAACGACTATTTAAACTTAGCGCCGCTTTATTCACGATGGTGCTGTTGGCAGCGTGTGCTGGCCAGGACAAACGCACAACTGATAATTACCTGTTTTGTTCAATTGCCGGCGGTATTGTGGGCGGTGCTGGTGCAGGCGCGACCACCGGTGGTCTTGCCGCTGCTGGCGGTGCATTCGCAGGTTCGCAGTTAGGCTTAATGATGTGTGGACAAGATGAAACTGCTGCGCCAATGGCAGCTAAAGAAGCGCCAGTTTGTGATGTGCCACCGCCTGCAGGCGCTCTGAAAGACGAAAATGGTTGTGCCTTTGATAGTGACAATGATGGTGTTGTTGATGGTGTTGATATGTGCCGGAACACACCAGAAGGTGTTGAGGTTGACCGTGTTGGTTGTCCGCTGGACTCAGACCGTGACGGTACGCCAGATTACAAAGATCTGTGCCCCGGTACACCGCTGGGTGTGATTGTTGACCAGGATGGTTGCCCAATCGGTGGTCAGAATATTCTGTCACTGACCGGCGTTAACTTTGCGTTCGACAAAGCGGTACTGACTCCAGAAGCAGAAATGATTCTGGACGAAGCGGTAGCCTTGTTGCAGGAAACTGACGAAGTGCTGGAAGTGCGTGTTGAAGGCCACACTGACAGTGTTGGTAGTGATGCTTACAACATGGATCTGTCACAGCGTCGTGCTGAGTCGGTTATTGATTATCTGGTTGCCAACGGTGTTAACTCAACCCGTTTGATACCAGTTGGTATGGGTGAAGGTTTCCCAGTTGCCAATAACGATACTGATGCAGGTCGTGCGGCTAACCGTCGTGTAGACTTTGTTGTTGTTGAATAACACAACCCTGTCTTAAAACAGAAAAGGCCCTTTCGAGGGCCTTTTTTGTATCTGTCATTGGCACTTACTTCATTAAGGGATACAAACCGGTGGCTCGCACTGACTGATCTGCCTCATCCAGCCATTGTTGAAAAACGGTTTGTTGCATAATGGTAGTTAATGCAGCGTGAGATTGCTGTTTACCCATGCCGGGTTTTAATGCCGGCTGATACAGCAGTTTTAACAACACATAATCCAGGCCGGATAAAAAATTATCGTGGCTGCGGTCATTAAACACTGACGGGAATACCGCAACATCATCATTCGGTAAACCCATCACCTGCGTCAACTCTTCGACGATACAGGCCAGTAATTTGGCGTGCGCTCTTGCCCGATCCACCGGGATGATTACCTGCGCCCGGTGGATTTCACTTTGAGGGTTAACCGAAAAATGGGCAATACAAACACTGTTGCGGCTAAGTTGGTACACCATATTGTGATTTAACTGCATGTGGTCGTGTAAATAGCCAGGCAGACGGGATTCATCGGTAAAAATTATTTGCAAATTGGCCGATACCGAATCAGTTGCCGGCAGAATCGAATGGCCGGTAATGGCTGATAATTGCTGCAGATGTGTTGTGCTGAGTTTTTCGTGCAACGCTTTATCAGCGACATCATGTTGAAAGCTGAAAAGGATCGGTTGCTGCCATTTGCGTAGCTGCGGTCGATGATCACTGTATTCACTGCCAAGGGCAATGCTTTCAAAACTTTGTTGTATATATGCCTTGTTTTTCCAGTCTTCAGCAACAGCCACGGTAGTGAAACCCAGCAGTAATGTGCACCATAAATTAGCTGCCATTTTCAATGATAAATACCAATGTCATTGGCGCAATATCCTGGCGTTCATCGTGAATCACATAAATGCTTCTGTTCTGTTCACTTTGAACTTCAGTCAGTTCAAAAACCGTTAAGGCATCTGCTGCCGGTTGCTTGAGTTTGTCACTAATACCTTTGATAGTTTGCTGAGTAAGAAATTGATCGAGCGCTGGCTGATCCAGATTTGCCGACGTATTTGTTAACAGCTTAATAAGTTTTTCACTGAGCGATTTTATCTGCAACGCTTCATCTAACTGAATAACGGCCAGCGCATCCTGAGCAAATATTGCCTGCCACTGCGCCAGTGACTGTTTCAGTGAGCGTTCGGTGGTTTTCAGTTCGGTGACATCCTGATTAACCTCGATGGCACCGATAATATTATTGTCGTTATCTTTAAGCGGGGTGGCGTGCATGATGATGGTGCGCTGTTGGCCGTCAAATGTTTCAATATTGACGATTTCAGGTGTACTGGTCTCACCCTCAGTCACTGCGCGAGCAAATGTCCAGTCTTCAGCAGTCAGCGGTTCGCCGTTTTTTTCCCACCAGCCTTTGTATTCGCCGTACTGGTCCAGGCCCACATATTTTGCGCCGCCCCAAATGCGCTGTACTTCGGGATTTGCCAGACATATTTTGCCGGTTTCATCGGCGACCCACAGCCCGACCGGAATGATATCGATAATTTTTTTTTGCAGATATTCACTGTGTGCCAGTGCCATTTCGGCTTGTTTGCGATCGGTGATGTCAGCGCTGATACCGATAACTTTGACCGGACGTTTTGCCGCGTCAAATACCAATTCGGCACGTGATGAAAACCACTTTGTCTGGCCGTCATCAGTGATAACTTCAAAGTCCCAGTTGTGGGGCGCGCCGCCGCCGAATGTGGTGATAAGTTCTTCAAGTGGTAATTGGGTGAAAGGCATCATGCAATTTGGCAAATGATCAGCGGTGACACCAAACAGCGTTTCGGTATTATCTGAACAGGTGACGGTACCGGTCAGCACATTCCATTCCCAATTGATGATTTGCGCCATTTCCAGCGCGGCTTTCATGCGGGCTTCGTTGTCGAGGATCTGGTTCAGATATTCGCGCCGCAGGTCTTTCATCGCACCATTGTCCGGTTCAGCCGATTGCAGGCTTTCTATCGCTTCATCACCGTAACGCAGCCAAACCCAGTTCACTTTCAAAAAATCAGCCAGTGCGCGCAGATTGTCGTACTCGATTTCACCGCCTTTGGTCCAGCGGTTAACCGAAGGAATTGAGGTGCCAATGGCACTGGCAACCTGCGCCTGTGTCAGCGAATTTTGTTTCAGCAATACCTTCAGGCGTTCGCCAAATCCGTTTTTTTTCATCTTTTTGCAAAGACTCCCGTGGCCATTTCCAACAATCGGCTAAGCGCCGCAAAGCATGTTAGCACGAACCTCTCCAGCCACCATTATATGCTTCTTATTACTTAACAAGTAAAAAATTACTTGACAGGTAATATTTGTCAGGAATATAACTAAAAACGCATGCAGGAAGATTTTCCTGAATCCGCTTTGGCGCCGCGCTAAAGCATTGAATGCATTTAGTTAATAAATTTGGAGATAAGCAATGAATAGCAGATTACCCATGCTGGCAGCAGCAACACTGGGCTTAACAATCGGCGCGATGGCGCTGGCGCATGGCGTTGTTGAACATGACGGTAAAAGCAAACAACTGAAATTCTTTCCGGATGCCCAGCAGATAGATCTGGCCTCTATGGAAGAGCCGGGTGTTGCGGCATTTTTCAGTGACATCGTCGGTTCCGGTCATCCGCAGTCACCGATTTCCTGTGGTTTGTTCGAAATCGAAGCCGGCAAACCGCTGGTTTATACCTACGATTACGACGACATCAAAATCATGCTGGAAGGCAATATCAATTTCTCGGATGGCCAACAAGAAGTATCGGCCAAACCGGGCGATGTGCTGTTTTTCCCGAATGGTTCAACCATCACTTTTTCTACTGAAACGTCAGGTCTGGCTTTTGCCTGTGGTCAGCGGGCGGTCTTTTAAGACGTCTTAACAAATAGCCGGGATGTTTGATAACGCAGCGGCAAAAACAATAACAAAGCCGCTCAACATCCTGAATCAAGAAGGAGAGAGCAATGCAAAAAAGTAAGTTAAGCAAAATACTTTCATTAAGCCTGTCATTCACAGCGGTTGGTGGTCTGCAAGCCGCCGATCTAACCGATCTGACAGGCGGTGATCCCTTTTATTACACCAGTGACCAGGTGATAACAGAGGACAATAAACAAAAAGCCCTGCTGGGCGTTGGCCGGCCCGATAAGACCCATTCGCAAATCCCGCATTTGCCGGTGTATTACGGTTATATGAGCACCAACGCAACCTACCGGTTTGTCAATGTGGTTGAGCAGGTTTTCACCATGATAGGTGAAGGTAAACACGGCTTGTGGCGGATTCAGGAAAACGGCACGGTGCGTTTTTATCTGAAAAGAGATGGTAAAGGGCTTGATAAGGATGCGGACATTTTTGCCGCAGAAAATCAGCAGCAAATTGAGGCTAATTACAGCCATTATCTGCCCGATGAAAGCTGGTCTGGCTACAAGTATCCGGATCAGCAGTTTAATGACAAGGGCAAACTGAACTTTGTTGATCTGCCGATTAACCATCCGATTTTTGATCAGCAATATCAGGATCACACACCGATTGATTTAGCCAACTGGTACTGCACCATGTCCGGCAATGATTATCCTTATGCCAAAAAAGCACTGGATTTTGCCTTTAGTCAGCCGGGCGCCAATCAGGTCGGTCCGCTCGGCAAACGTGCAGGTCTCGATGTTAAAGAAAACTATGCCAAAGTGCTGCGTCTTGAGCACTTTCCGGATGCCCGTTCATGGATAAACGTCGGTCAGCCCGGCAAAGATGCGCTGCATGTTAACTGGCAGGCCGTGGATGCCAATAAAACCAATGCTGAGTTTTATCTGGTGGAACGGACGTTTTTTAACAAACCGTATATTTTCCTGACCGCCGTTTATGACAATGCTGATAATACCGATCATCAGTATATCCGGCCTGCGGGCGCTTATTTTGATTCGCTGGACGCTGAGGCCGGGCACATCAAAAACACAGTCACCAAAACCCCGCGGTTTCATCTGGAAAACGGCAAAGCCGGTGAAGCTATCGGTTTACCGCTGTACGGTGTCCACCACCCGGATCGGGCTTCCTATGATGCCGGCGGTGCCTGTCCGTTAAAAGGCGGCGACTGGGGCCGATATCCGGATCCTACCGGCGGTTCCTCCTGGCCGACAACCTACGAGGAAGTCACACCGCTGTGTGATGCCTTGCTGGTGGACATTAAGTTTTATTCAAATCTCGATGGCCGAGACTGGACCGACCCCAATAAATATCTGGCCAATGCCGGTATGGGTTCTGAAAAAGTCACCTACAAAATGCAGCCCGGTCATTACGGTGTGTTTACCGATCCTTACAACACATCCCGTGGTATCAAAAACGCTGAAAGCCGCGATTTGCCTGCGGAAATTACCGTCACTTTTCCCACCGCTGAACCACCGGTTAGTTATGTAAAACCGGAAGTTGCTGAAGTGGTGCAGGGCATGGTGCCCGGTGAATTTTCTACCTGCCGGCCGGTTATTCAGGCCTCTCTTGTTGACGAGGTAAATGTCAAATGAAAACCTTTAAATTAAATCCATACGCTTTATTACTGGCAGGTCTTGCCGCCTCTTCAACCAGTTTTGCAGATTCAGGTCAGGCGGAAGCCGGTCCGGCAAAAGCTGCCAAGGAGTCAGTGGCCTTTGTTGAGTTTCTGGATCGTGAAGAAGTATTTGGCGGTAAATTTTCCACCTGGGTGGAGTTTGCCTCTGACTATGTGTTCCGTGGGGAATCAGAAACCAATGATGGCGATATTCCGTCGCTGAAAGGTGCTATTACCTGGACCCATAATAGTGGCGTTTATCTTGGTTATTACCTCGCTAACAACCTGTTTCCCGGCAATGACTCAGAAGGCAATAACCCGAAAATCAATGCCATCTGGGGACCATATATTGGCTACACCACACAGGATATTGCCGGCACCGGCATTAACTACAACGGCATGTTTTTCCAATATGTGTATCCCGGCGATCGGGATTCAAATTATCTGGAAATGTTTAACTACATCGACAAACAATTCGGCAAATGGAATCTGAAACTGGAGTATTCACCGACTTTGACCGACTGGTTTGGTGTTGAAGATCTACAGTCACACAATATTGCGATACACCCCAGTGTGGCGCTGCCAAATGGCTTCACATTATCAGGCGGTGTCGGTTATCAGTTTTTTGACAATAAAGGCCCGAATCTGGATGCCAACGGCAACGGCAAGGAAGAACTGGACTGGGCGCACTGGAATATCGGCATCAGCCGCAATGTGTTCGGTTTTAATGTGGATCTGCGTTATCACGATACCGACATCAAAAAAGGCAAGCACGATTTTTACGGCTTTGACAACAATCACCAGATTGTCGATGAACGCTACGTGATCTCCGTTTCTAAATCGTTTTAGCTTTATTTCGGCAAAGGGATTTGCCGGATAAGGTTTTCAGCTGGAGCAGTAGCCTGTTCCTCTCTTGCCGGTTGCTAGCAATAGTAGCCGGCTTTTTTATGCATTCTGTGGCGAAATAATACCATTGGTATTTGCCGGCAAACGGCGCTACAACATGAGATAGAATTTACGGTATTGAGAAATGCAGAATCTGGAAAAAATGGCGCGCCTGACAGGAATTGAACCTGTGACCTTCGGCTTCGGAAACCGACACTCTATCCAACTGAGCTACAGGCGCGTGATAAGAAATTGACAAAACAGCCGTTATGTCAAGGCGTTGCATTATACGTCTTCGCAAACCGCACGGCTAGGGCGGGCGGGTAAATTATTTGCCCACCCAAGCAAGCCTGGTGTTAACTTAACTGCGGGTCGATTTTTTCCAGTTTCCAGATTTCCCGGTTGTATTCATCCATGGTCCGGTCGGTAGAAAATTTACCGCTGGCAGCCGAGTTCAGAATACTCATGCGAGTCCAACGAGCTTGATCCTGATAAGCCAGACCGGCCTGATGCTGGGCATCCACATAACTGCGGAAATCAGCCACTGTCATCCAGGGATCGTGAGAACTGGTAAAAGCGTTGATAAGGTTATCAAAGCAACCCGGCTCAAATTGGTTGAAATGGCCGCCACGCAGTAAGTCGACCACCCGTTTCAGATCCGGATCGCTGTTAATGATCGCTTGTGGATTGTAGTGTTTACGCACGGCGTCGACTTCTTGTTCTGAGAGACCAAACAGGAAGAAATTATCATCACCGGCTTCTTCGCGAATCTCGATATTGGCACCGTCCAGCGTGCCGATGGTGATAGCACCATTCATCATAAACTTCATATTGCCGGTGCCGGAAGCTTCTTTACCAGCAGTGGAAATCTGCTCCGATAAATCTGCTGCCGGGCAAATAACTTCCATCGCCGATACCTGATAATTGGGTAGAAAAACCACTTTCAGCCAGTCACCGACGGTCGGATCGTTGTTGATCACATTGGCAACATTGTTAATCAGTTTGATGATTTGCTTGGCCATTGCGTAGCCGGGCGCGGCTTTACCACCAAACAACACGCAGCGTTTGACCAACCCTTCGGTTTCACCGCATTTAATTTTTTCGTAGAGATGAATGACATGCAGCACATTCAGCAGCTGACGTTTGTATTCATGGATACGTTTCACCTGAATATCAAACATGGCATCCGGGTTGAATGTGACGCCACAGCTCTGTTTGACCAGATCAGCCAGTTTTTGCTTATTAACGCGCTTTGCCGCATGCCATTTGGCCTGAAACTCGGCATTGTCGGCAAGTGGTGCTAATTTGATCAATTGGGACAAATCCGTGATCCAGCCCTCACCGATTTGCGCCGAAATCAGTTCACTGAGCGCCGGATTACACCAGGCCATCCAACGACGTTGGGTGACGCCGTTGGTTTTGTTGTTGAATTTTTGCGGCCACAGCGCATAAAAATCTTTAAATAGGCCTTTTTTCAGCAACTCGGAATGTAACGCCGCGACACCATTTACCGAAAAGCTGCCGACAATCGCCAGATGCGCCATACGAACTTGTTGTTGCGGGCCTTCTTCAATAATCGACAAACGTGCCAGCCGCTCGCGATCGCCGGGCCAGTGGTTGGCAACTTCGCGTAAAAAGCGGGCGTTGATTTCGTAAATGATTTCTAAGATGCGGGGCAGCAGACGACCAAACAGGTTAACCGGCCAACGCTCCAGCGCTTCCGGCAGCAAGGTATGGTTGGTATAAGCCATCGTTTTGCTGGTGATGTCCCAGGCTGCTTCCCAGCTAAGACCATGCTCGTCAATCAACAGTCGCATCAGTTCGGCGACCGCCACCGTCGGGTGGGTATCGTTTAATTGAAAACAGTTTTTATCAGCAAAATGGGCAAAATCATCACCGTGATTGGTGACCCAGTAATCAAGAATATCCTGCAAACTGGCTGAAGCCAGAAAATACTGCTGGCGCAGACGCAGCTCTTTACCGTTTTCACTGGCATCATTGGGGTAGAGCACCATCGAAATCTGTTCAGCCTGGTTCTTTGCCGCCACGGCCTCGGCATAGCCCCCGGCATTGAACTCATGCAGGTTGAATTCCTCTGTGGCCATCGCCTTCCACAGGCGC
>CAMPHB010000042.1 GCA_946885755.1 uncultured Methylophaga sp.
GCCGCTGATGCCAGACATCCTTGAATTACGCCGATCGATGATGTTGTTGCTTTTGGTTCTGCCGCGCCATTTCATGGGCAATATCCCTGTTTGACTTACAGTGATATTAGCAGAAGTGTATTGTTTGAGATTGAAAAACCAGCAAGTGATTAGCCGCAAAAAAATGGATGCCGGAATGGCGCCGGCATCCGTTGTCTTAGGATGATTTAACGTAATGTGCGGCTGAATAAATTCAGTGCCAGCTGATAACCAATGGCTGCTGTTTGTGCGTCGTAACGGCCACCGTCACCTTCATCACGCATAAACGCATGTTCGGCATTAAACTCATGCCAGGTGAAGGTGATATCAGTTTTATTCAGTGTTGCGTAGATTTTATCGAGGCCGTCACGCGGTACATGATTGTCCTGTTTGCCCCAGATCATCAGCAATTCACCTTTAATATCGTCAAGGCGTTCCATGCTGTGCTGGCCGGGCTGATTCGGGATCACCTGAATATGTAAATCCGTGGCATAAAAACAGGCTGTGCCTTTAACTTCCGGCTGTAACGCCGCACGAAACGCCAGATGCCCGCCGATGCAGTAACCCATGGCACCAATTTGGCCGTTAGCCCACGGTTGCTGCTGAACGAACTCAATCATGGCGCGGTTATCGCTATCGTAACCCTGCACATCCTTGGTCATTTTGTCGTTGTTGCCTTTTTCACGACCGGCATCGTCATAACCTAAAACCGTGCCAATCGGATTCAGCTCATGGAACACTTCCGGCACCAGCACTGCATAACCATGACTGGCCATAAACCGCGCGGCGCGTTCAATCGGGCCGGTTTGCTGAAAGATCTCTGAGTAAAACAAAATCACCGGAAAACTGCCATCACCGACCGGGCGGTGAATATAAGTGCGCATGACGCCGGTAGGGGTGTCGAGATCAGCAAAATGGCTTTGGATTTTCATGGTTAACCTTTTTGTTAAGAACGGAAAGCGGATTAAAACAAAATGGCTGCATTGTATAACGACATCAGCTTTGATGTTGATGCCCAATGCGTGCAACCGTCATCGCCGGCTCGGGCAAAGCGGCTGACATCCAGTATAATTGCTGCCGGTAAACGTGACTTAATGCACGTATCGAATTGGCTGAAGTGTTGATTCAGCATCTAAAACGCCGGAAGCCCTGCATTTGTAAGTTTGCAATTAACCATTGCAGCCGTATTCAAAGGTTAGATTAGGAACAAGCATGTCGAAAATTATTTACACCAAAGTTGATGAATCGCCTGCCGCCGCAACATTCTCGTTGTTGCCGATCATCCGCGCTTTCAGTAAACCTGCCGATATCGAATTTGAAATCAGCGATATTTCACTGGCAGGCCGCATTATCGCCAACTTCCCCGATAATCTCAGCGACGCACAAAAAATCCCTGATCACCTGAATGAGCTTGGCAAACTGACGCAGGATCCAAACACCAACATCATCAAACTGCCGAATATTTCGGCGTCGATACCGCAGTTAAAAGCGGCTATCAAAGAACTGAAAGCCAAAGGTTATGACCTGCCGGACTATCCCGACAGCCCGCAAAATGATGCCGAGCAGAAAATCAAAGATCGTTATGCCAAAGTGCTCGGTTCAGCAGTTAACCCGGTGCTGCGCGAAGGCAATTCAGATCGCCGGGCGCCTGCAGCGGTAAAAAATTATGCCCGCAGCAACCCGCATTTCATGGGGCAGTGGCAGTCAGATTCGGCGACTGATGTGTTGCATATGGAAGCCAATGACTTCTATGGCAGCGAACAATCCGTAACGTCAAAGGCAACTGATGAGTATAAAGTCAGCTTTATTGATCAAAGTGGTGCAGAAACCGTCCTGAAAAAATCGATACCGGTGCTGGCCGGTGAGGTGGTCGATGCCACGCTGATGAGTGCCAAAAGTTTGCAGGCGTTTTATGCCGATGCGATTGCCAAAGCCAAGCAGCAAAATGTATTACTTTCATTGCATTTGAAAGCCACCATGATGAAAGTCTCTGACCCGATTCTCTTTGGCTTTGCAGTCAAAGTGTACTTCAAAGAATTGATTGAAAAGCACAGCGCGCTGTTTGATGAACTGGGTGTTAATTTCAACAATGGCCTCGGTGATTTGTATAGCCGCTTGGATAATGTCGATGCCGATACCCGCGCACAAATTGAAGCCGATATTGCCGAAGTCTATGCACAACAGCCCGATTTGGCGATGGTCGATTCCAACAAAGGCATTACCAATTTCCATGTGCCTTCCGATGTGATCGTCGATGCGTCGATGCCGGCGATGATCCGCGCCGGCGGCAAGATGTGGGATAAAAACGGTGAGCAGAAAGACACACTGGCGATGATTCCGGATCGTTGTTATGCCGGTGTTTACAAAACAGTGGTCGATGATTGCAAAGTCAAAGGGGCACTGGATCCGGTCACCATGGGTACTGTACCCAATGTCGGGCTGATGGCACAAAAAGCCGAAGAATACGGCTCGCATGATAAAACTTTTCAGGCAACGGCTGCCGGTCAAATTATCGTCAGCAATCAGCAGAGCGAGACCGTGTTTGCCTTTGATGTTGAGGCCGGCGATATTTTCCGTATGTGTCAGACCAAAGATGAACCGATTCGTGACTGGGTCAAACTGGCCGTCAGCCGTGCACGTTTATCAAATACCCCGGCGATTTTCTGGCTCGATGAAAACCGCGCTCACGACGCCGAACTGATTAACAAAGTCACGCAATACCTGCCGGAGCTGGAAACCGATGGTCTGGATATTCGTATTCTGAATCCGGTAGTAGCGACGCAAATCACTCTCGACAGAATGCGCAAAGGCGAAGACACCATCTCGGTCACCGGTAATGTCTTGCGTGATTACAACACCGACTTGTTTCCGATTCTGGAACTGGGCACATCCGCCAAAATGCTATCCGTTGTGCCGTTAATGCAGGGCGGCGGCTTATTTGAAACCGGTGCCGGTGGCACGGCCCCGAAACTGCTTAGCCAGCTACTGGAAGAAAATCATCTGAGTTGGGATTCGCTCGGTGAGTTAATGGCGCTGGCAGCCTCGCTTGAGCACCTGGCCAATACTCAAAACAACGACAGAGCTAAAGTACTGGCAGATACGCTCGATAAGGCCACCGGTAAATTGTTACAGCAAAACCAGTCACCGAAAGAGAAAACCGGTGAGTTGGATAACCGCGGCAGCCATTTTTACCTGGCGCTTTATTGGGCTGAAGCCTTGGCTGAACAAAATCAGGATAGCCATTTAAAAGCCTTATTTGCAAAGATTGCAGCGGCACTTACAGAGAATGAAGCAAGCATCGCTGAAGACTTTGCTGCCGTGCAAGGCAAAGCGGTAGATATGGGCGGCTACTACCTGCCGGATGATGCAAAAATGCTGAAAATCATGCGGCCCAGTGAGACCTTTAATCAGATCCTGGCACAGCTAGGCTAAGCCGGTTTGATGCTGAAAAAGCCCTCGATGGAGGGCTTTTTTATTTAAGACGCTTCAAGTGTAGTCGGCATGACATGGTTCTTCGTTTTTTAATTCTTTACTTAAAACAGCAATTTATAGGCTATTATTTAAGGCAAAATTAAGGACGATTTATTGTGAAGTCACCTCTAAAAGACAGCCCGCTTCGTAATCCTGGCGAATCTCTTGATAAAGAAATAGACAAGCTGGTTAACGATACGGCGATGACATACTTGGTAATGATGTTATTTAGTATTGTTCTTGCCGGACTTGAATGGTGGCGTTGGACTCGCGATATAAAACTTGATCCTATTGGTGTAACTGTTGTTGCATTGATTGTTACGCCGTTTTGTATCTATAAAATTGTTAAATCACTCCGTAAGGCAAAACGTCTAAAACAGGGCCGAGACGGTGAAAAAGCCGTTGGTCAGTATCTTGAAAACCTTAGAGAAACCTCAGCAAAAATCTATCACGACATACCGGCCAAAAACTTCAATATTGATCATGTAGTCATCGCTAAAAGTGGTATTTACGTAATTGAAACCAAGACTTACAGCAAACCTGACAGTGGTCGTCCTAGCGTCATATTTGATGGTACATCACTGAAACTCAATTCAGGGGTCACAACTGATAAACCGTTAAGTCAGGTTCAGGCATCAAGTAACTGGCTACGAGAGCTGATTAAGGAAACAACTGGTAAAGCATTTGCCGTTAAACCGGTGATTGTTTTCCCCGGCTGGTTTATTGAGCCGACCAGTGATGCAAAAGCCAGTGATATCTGGGTATTAAACCCAAAAGGGTTGCCGACATTTATCGCCAATAGCAAAGATAAAATGACATCAGAGGATATGAATCTGGTGTCATTTCATCTTTCTCGATATGTGAGAACCTATAAAGAAAACTGAACAAGTGGATAGCTTTGACCAACCACACGTTTGTTATTAATTAGCGAATTTTTTGATCTTTCGCCGCATACATTTTTTTATCAGCAGCGGCCAAAAGATCATCAATTGTCATGTGATCATCTACGCTGGTGTTGACATAACCGACGCTGTACTCAATGTCGTAGCCGCGAGCTGCTTCTGTGTTGTAGGTAGTGACTTCGGTTTTAAAACGATCGATGACCCGTTGGGTATTGTCGGCATCGACATCCATCATCAGCACGGCAAACTCATCACCGCCAATCCGGCCGAACACGTCTGATTGACGAAAGACTTCACGCATAATATTGGCAAAGACAACCAATGCTCTGTCACCTTCGGCATGACCAAATTGGTCATTAATTGGTTTAAATTTATTTAAATCAAACAACAAAATCGAGGCTGTTAAGCCTTTGCGGCGGCAGATATTCAAACTGTGTTTAGCCAGATCGGCAAAACCGCGGCGATTGGAAATCAGGGTCAGCTCATCCAGCGTAGCCAATTGCAGCGCGGCAATTTCCTGTTCAGCCATGACACCGAGATCTTTTAATAACTGCGAGTCTTCGGGGTCGAATGCACGAGGCTCGGTGTCGATGATACAAAGCGTGCCCAGTGCGCTGCCGTTATTCACTTTGAGCGGATAACCGGCATAAAAACGGATATTAGGATCGGCCGTCACCAACGGATTATCTCTGAAACGATGGTCATCCAGCGCATCTTCGACGACAAACACGTCATTGCCTAAAATGGCATGGCCGCAAAAAGAGACTTCTCGCGAAGTTTCGTCGGGAATATCCATTTCAGAGGATTTCGATTTAAACCACTGGCGGCCATCATCAATCAGGCTCAATACCGAAATATCGACGCCAAACATACGTTTCGCCATACGGGTCAGCCGGTCAAATCGTTCTTCAGGTGCCGAATCAAGTAACTTCAGCGCCCGAAGTTTTTCCAGTCTTTGTTTTTCATCTTCAGGAATGGTTGGCGAGATCATTGTTGATGGATCTCCTTACAGTTAGGTTTTGGGAAATAAAGCTGATTACACAGGCTAATCGAGCAACGCTGCCAGTGGCAAGCGACGCCATCACACAACTGCATAATCAATCGTGGCGAATAAAAACGCTATTATCAGGGCGTCTCATCAATCGACTGATAACCTTCACGGTAGTCGATTTCGGTGTCTTTTGGCTGTTTTTCCAGCACCATGCTGTTGCCGCCGATAGAGACTTTAAAGCTGTTTTCAGTGACTTCTGAAACAGTGTATTGGGTGAGATCGACAAACATGGCATCACCGCTGAGCCGGGTAATACTGTCATCGATTTGTGACAGGTAGGTCATATCGTCATCGTAATAGGTGACCAGTTCAGAAACGGTGGCCATACCTTCTTCGGCCGGCGTAAATGTCAGGGCAAACGTGAATTGATCCTGATGACCAATCCAGGTTGAATCGGCCAACATGTCATAATCAATGCCGCGGGTGAGTGTGATGTCTTCGGCTTCTAAATTACCCGCATCATTTACTTTCAGAAAATGATTGGCTAAATCCAGATCGCTGCTCAGCGTGATGACCTGATCGCCGTTGTCATATTGATAATTTGCGGTGGTGACGAGCTCGCCGCCTTTTTCAATGGTCAGTTTGCCATCCGGCAAAAACTGATAGCTGGTCAAACCATCCGGTTCAATAAATCTGCCCTGAAAATCATGATCACTGCCACATGCAGTCAGCAAAAAAGACAGTGTTAAAGCCAGCAGCCATGCAAAATGTTTCATCAATTTGAATTCTCTTTGTCAGATAAAAATCAGTTGCTGAGGATACCCTGAAACCGTCAAGGCGCAAAATTGGTATTGGGCAGCAATGCACTATGGTTGGATAGCATCAACACGGCATTTTACCGATTTGATTTCAGCGTTGTTAGCTTCAGTTTGCGTTGCAAAGTTAAATGTCACCGGCATTTCAAATGTGTCACTGCCATTAGCTGCTAATTCAATGGTCTGAGAATCGCGCTGCCGGAGGCTGTCTCTGATACCCATGACGCTTTTCAGATAATTCAGCTCAACCTCGCAGCCAACGGCAGCCTTTCCAGCGGTTAAGTTAGCCGATGGCTGATAAACAATATTGGCAACGCAACGGGTCAAATATTGTGTCGACGATGATGTATCGCATTGCAGCGTAGTATTTTTTACCACCACGCAAGTTTGATTATCATCGCCGGCACACGTCGTCTCAGCCGCCAGAGGGGTGATGGAGAGTAAAGGTAATATCAGTAATATGCTTTTTATCATCGAGCCACCGTATGGTTTTATAAATAAATGGTCACCGAACTTGATCGTGACGATGCGTAACATGGACCAGTAAATCAGCCTTTAAGTTGTTAGTTAAATGACGCTTTAAAATTATAGCGGCCGGATGGCAAAGCAATGTTGCCTGCAACCGTAACAGCAATGTCACATTTGCACTGCATCATTCCCACCATTTAAGTGTGGTGGTGCAATGCTCAAAACCGTTCGCAGCCGGATCTTGTTTTATTCATTTTTCTCAGCTTTTGCGCTGTCAGCACTCACGTTTTTGGCCTCATCGATCATAGGCAAAGCCGAAAATGTCGCTGAAAATCTGATACAAAACAGCCTCACCGAATCTTGGTTGCTGAATGATCTGGAGCAAGACCTGCGCCGTTTGCAGGATCTGTCATACAAAACCAAAGGCCAGTTGCTGCTGTGGGATGAAATTGATGCTGAATTCGCGGCATTATCAACGTCAATTCCAACGAACTGGCAGGCAATTCAGAGCAATGCACAACTGAGCCACTGGGCCACAGAAAACGCCGAAATTTACGCATCAGTCACCGCATTTATTGATGAACTTGGCAAAGGTATCAGCGAAAAAAGTTATTACGAAGCGGGCAAAACCGTCGACTTTTCGCTGTTTCCAGCCTTATCGCCAATGCTCGACAGTATCAATGGCCGCAACGCAGCCAGCCGTGAGCGTATCGATCACGAATCCAGCGAGCTGCTGAGTTACCTTGAGCGCCAGCAGGCATCGTTAATGATTGGCTTTGTGGTGTTTCTGACGGTCATTGTGTTGATGACTTTCTGGCTGCGAAAAACGGTCATCTCCCGTTTGCAACGTATCGAGCGCGATATCCAGACAATGAACGCAAAATCGGATCTGGCCAATCCGCCGGTACTCAGTGGCTCGGATGAAGTCGCCGGCGTGGCAACGGCGCTGATGAGTTTAGTGGGCCGCTTTGAAAGTTTTATCGGCGATATCCGCACGGCTTCAAAAACCGTCAATGACCGTTCAGATCGCCTTGATAATCAGGCCCGTGAACTGGAAGCTGCCTCACAAATGACCTATCAGCAGATTCAGGATGTGAATCACTCAATGCAGGCGATGGCCGAGCAGGCGTCGACGATTGAAGTCTCAACACGTGATTCTGCGGAAACCGTCCGATCTGCAGTGACCGCCAATGCCGTGATTCAGTCCGGTCTGAAAAAGAACGAAACGGCAGCCGATAACACAGTTGAAGTCATTGGCCGGGTTTCTGAATCAATACACGAACTCACCGAATCGGCCGGTAATATTGAAAAAGTCATCAGCGTGATTGCCGAAATCGCCGAGCAAACCAATCTGCTGGCACTCAATGCCGCGATTGAAGCCGCCAGAGCAGGGGAACATGGCCGCGGATTTGCGGTGGTGGCCGATGAAGTTCGAACCCTGTCAAAACGCACTACTGAATCCACCGGCCAAATCCGCCAGTGGGTTGCCGGATTGATTTCAGGCGTAAAAGGTGTCGAACAGTTAATCGCCGAAATGACACAAGCCGGCAGTGACAACCGGCAAATGCTGGAAGACCTCAAAGGTCAGCTTGTCGAGATGAATCGATGGTTTGCCGATTTACAGCAACGTAGTGAGATCATTAACGAAGCTTTGTTAGTGCAACGCGAAGAAATTGATCGGGTTGGTTCAAGGTTCGCAACACTAGATGCCCATGCGGCAACCGTTAGTGAAAATGTCATCGGTAGCCGTGAGATCAGCTTTGCATTAAAAAATGAAGCTAACTCCATGAACCAACTCACGGCAAGATTTCGGACGTCGTTTGATAGTTAAAACCAATTTAAACGTAAGTTGAATTAACTGAGTGGAAAGGCAATCTCAGCATAATGTTGCTGATAGACCACCTCAA
>CAMPHB010000043.1 GCA_946885755.1 uncultured Methylophaga sp.
CATCACCGAGACCGGATTACCTGGCAGACCAAAAAACGGTGTGTTGCCAATCTGTCCAAATGCCAGAGGCCGGCCGGGTTTCATGGCGATTTTCCAGAAATTGACCTGACCCAGTTCCGCCAGCAGCGCTTTGATATAGTCGGCATCGCCCACTGAAACACCGCCGGAGGTTATTACCACATCGGCATTATCACTTGCTGTCTGCAAGGCCTGACGCAGCGCTTCGGGATCGTCTTTGATAACGCCCATATCGAGCATATCAATGCCCAGTTTTTGTAACATGGCATACAGCGTGTAGCGATTACTGTCATAAATATCACCGGGCTTTAACGTTTCGCCAATAGATTTGAGTTCATCACCGGTGGAAAAAAATGCCACCCGCAGCTGGCGCAACACGCTGATTTCTCCGAAGCCCAGTGAAGCCAGCAGACCCAAATCCGCAGCATTTATCCGCCGGCCTTTGCTAAAAACGGTTTGCCCCTGGCTAATATCTTCGCCGGCAAGACGCACATTGTCTCCATGGCGGTGTTCGCCGCTGAATTGAATGCTCTCGCCATTGACCTCAGCCAGCTCTTGCATAATCACCGTATCGCAGCCATCAGGCACAATGGCACCGGTCATAATGCGGATACATTCACCGGGCTGAACACTGCCAGCAAAAGGCTGACCGGCAAAAGCCTGACCGACACAATGCAGTGTGGCCGGAAGCTTTTCTAAATCAGCGCCGGTCAGCGCATAACCATCCATCGCTGAATTAGCATAAGGCGGCACATTAAACGGCGAAATAAGATCTTCAGCCAGAACCCGGCCCAGCGTATCGCGCAAAGCCAGTTTTTGCCGGCTTTGCAATACCGGAAGCTTGGCAAGGATGGCTTCACGGGCAGCATTGACCCGCAGCACTGACGGATTTTCAGGGGCGGCGCAGCTATCAGGGAGTGTTGGTTCACGCATGCGTTTTTCGGGCCTGCTCACAAAATTCTTCAATAAATTCAGCTATCTTACCGATATTGTTTAAATCCAGCACGGGCAGCGGCCGGTTTAGCGTCAGCGGGGCATCGCTGGCAACGGCAATAATTTGCTGATCATCGTTGGCCATAAGCGGCTTACCCAGACTCGGCCGGTATAACTCGAGTTTGGCAAAGTTGGCTTGCTTAAAGCCTTCAACCAGCACCAAATCCAATTCAGCAAAATCCAGCCGCGCCAGACATTCTGCCAGTTGTGGTTCATCACGTTCGGCCAGTGGTTTCTGCATTAAAGCCAGTAAGTTTTTTGATGCCACCACCACCTGACTGGCGCCGGCTTCACGGATTTGATAGCTGTCTTTGCCGGGCTGGTCGATATCAAACCGATGATGAGCGTGCTTAATCACCGCGATCCGCAGATTTTTTTGCCGTAATCGGGGTAGCAGTTTGGTTAGCAGTGTGGTTTTGCCGGTCCCGCTGAACGCGGCGATCCCCAGCATTGGCAACGGGCATTCGACCGTCAAAGCGGCTAAATCTTCCGGATGGTTGAGATTTTTAAAACAGGCCGGTTGGTCACTGAAATCCACTTCGACAACGGGATGTTGTGCAAAAAACAGATCTATCTTGCGCTCACCACTGGCCAGAAATGCCGCCAAATCATCCTGTAAATGACAGGGCATTAAGCAATAAACCGGTTGTAACCGTTGACCATCGGTTGCAACCGCGATGCTTTTACCGCTGAGCAGCAGGCTTTCCAGCATCAGCTGGCGGAGTTTTCTGCTAAGTAATGGCCCATCGCAGGGCGCCGTTAAAATATAATCGGTTGTTGCCGCGCGCATCGCGCTGAGCATGCCGGCCAAGGGGCCCTGAAAATCTTCCAGCGTATCCGGGATCACGCGGTAGCCAAATTGCTGATAGCGATCTATATTACGGTTAGCGTTGATAAGCAGTTCATCAACCTGCGGTGCCAGCCTGTAAATCACCTGTTTTACCAGCGGCTGACCATTAAACAGGACAAGACCTTTATCTTCGCCGCCCATACGCCGGCCCAGGCCACCGGCCAGGATCACACCACTAACTGTCGGGTAGTGAACAGATGACATTTAAACTACGTCCGGCAAGGGAAAAAGCGCCATGAGTATGCGGATTCGATTATTCAAATCATTCATTATACCGCTTATCCTCCCGGCTGTTGTGTTGGCTGAAGCCGCACTTAATATTCAGGTGACAGGTTTGTTCCGCGATCAGGCGGTGGTTGAAATTGATGCCAACCAACGGATTTTGAAAGTGGGCGAAACCAGTCCTGAAGGTGTGACTTTAATCAGTGCTAACAGTCAGCAGGCGGTACTTGAAATCGACGGTAAACAGCAGACCTTTGTGCTGGGTGGACAGATAGGTGGCGTATTTTCGCCGCCAACGGCACAGCCAAGGGTTAGTTTATGGCCCAGCGACGGTATGTATTTAACCAACGGCAGCATTAACGGTTATGGTGTCGATTTTCTGGTCGATACCGGAGCATCAGCGGTGGCCATAAATGCAGCAACGGCAAAACGTCTGGGCATCGATTATTTAAATGCGCCGAAAATCGGCGTGCGGACTGCCTCCGGGACTGATGTGGGTTATCAGGTTAACCTCGACAGTGTGCAGCTTGGCGATATCATCCGTTTTAATGTGATGGCAATTGTTATTGACGGACCGGAGCCGCAGCGTGCTTTGCTGGGTATGAGTTTTTTACGGGATCTGGATTTACAGCGCCGCGGCGAGCGGCTGGATTTGATCCAGAAGTTCTAAAAAAATACCCGGACGAGCCGGGTATTTTTATGTCAGTCAATTTGAACTTTAAAAGCCTTGCGTGATAAGCGCATAAGCCGAGTGATTATGAATCGACTCAAAGTTTTCTGATTCAACGGTGTAAGCCTGAATACGCTTGTCGGCATTCAGTCTGGCTGCGACATCGCGCACCATATCTTCAACAAATTTCGGGTTGTCATAAGCATGTTCGGTGACATATTTTTCGTCCGGACGCTTCAGCAAACCATAAATCTGGCAAGAGGCTTCGTCTTCAACCAGATCAATCAAGTCTTCGATCCAGATAAAGCTGTCGGTTTTCACGGTCAGCGTCACATGTGAGCGCTGGTTATGGGCGCCGTAGTCAGAAATATTTTTTGAACACGGACACAGGCTGGTCACCGGCACGATGACTTTGACGGTCATGCAGGTTTTGCCTTTGTTGATTTCACCGACAAAGCTGACCTGATAATCCATCAGGCTGCGCACTTTGGAAATCGGTGCTTCTTTATTGACGAAATACGGAAAGCTCATCTCAATGTAACCAGACTCAGCATCCAGACGTTCAGTCATTTCACCGAGCATAGTGTGGAAAGACTTAACGGTGATTTCACGCTCATGTTGATTGAGAATTTCAACAAAACGTGACATGTGCGTGCCTTTGAATTCATGCGGCAGATTCACATACATATTGAAATTGGCAATGGTGTGCTGTTCGCCGGTTGTGCGATCGCTGACCACCACAGGGTGACGAATATCTTTGATACCGACTTTGTCGATAGCGATATGACGTTTGTCTTTGATGTTCTGCACATCTTCGATTTCGGCAGCAGCTACCGGTTTGTTTTGTTCGGTCATTAGTGGCTTATTCCTCGCTGTATTTGACGCAGGCGCGGTCGGTTTCCCAGAGGGTGACGCCAGATACTCTGGCGATGTCATTATTCAATACCGGGCTGAGTTGCTGATAAAAATACCGGGCAATGTTTTCAGCGGTCGGATTGATTTCATCAAACGGCGGAATATCGTTTAAATAACGATGATCCAGCGTTTTAGCCAGTTCCCGGGTGGCCGTTTTAATGGTTTTAAAATCCATGCCCATGCCATGATTGTTAAGGTCACGGGCAGTGACTTCGACTTCTACTTTCCAGTTATGGCCGTGCATACGCCGGCAATCACCGGGGTAATCACGTAAGGTGTGGGCAGAAGCGAAATCAGCAAGAATTTTAAGGGTGTAGGTCGCGCTCATATTGTTGACTATTATACTCAGGAATTAGTCGGGGTAACAGGGCATTATGACGCAAAAAAACGATTGATGAAATCGACTAAGCCATTAGCGGACAGGCCGACATCGGCCAGCATTTGCTGATGATTGCCATGATCTATAAAGCTGTCAGGCAAACCAAGATGCCGGACAGGCGTTGAACAATTCACCTCACGCAAATATTCGGCAACACCACTTCCCGCGCCGCCGGCAATGGCATTTTCTTCGATAGTGACCAGTAGTTCATGGCTAGCGGCCAACTGATCAATCAGTGCGGTATCCAGCGGCTTCACAAAGCGCATATTGATGACGGTGGCATTGCATTTTTCACCAGCCTCCAGCGCCGCGCTGAGCATACTGCCAAAAGCCAGAATGGCGACTTTTTCACCTTGCCGGCGTAAATCTGCCTTGCCAACCGGCAATACTGACAGATCCAGATTAATCGTAATCCCCGGGCCACTGCCACGCGGATAACGCACCGCTGCCGGGCCATTATGTTTATAACCGGTAGACAGCATTTGCCGGCACTCGTTTTCATCGGCCGGCGCCATGATCAGCATATTGGGAATACAGCGCAGGTAACTCAGATCAAAGCTGCCGGCATGGGTCGGGCCGTCGGCGCCCACTAAACCTGCGCGGTCGATGGCAAACAGCACCGGCAGATTCTGTAACGCGACATCATGTATCAATTGATCATAGGCGCGTTGCAGGAACGTCGAATAAATCGCCACCACCGGTTTTTTGCCTTCACAGGCAAGGCCGGCCGCCAGCGTCACTGCATGTTGTTCAGCGATACCGACATCAAAATAGCGATCAGCAAAGCGTTCGGCAAAGGTATTCAGCCCGGAGCCCTCACACATCGCCGGGGTAATACCAATCAAATCTTTATCGCTGGCCGCCATATCACACAACCATTCACCAAATACCTGGGTATAGCTGGGGCCGGATTTGGTTTTGCTGCCAGCCGGGCTGACGCCATGATACTTGCAAGGCTGCTCTTCGGCAGGCGCAAAACCTTTGCCTTTTTTAGTGACAATATGCAGGAATTGCGGGCCTTTGCGCTGCCGTAAATTGGTCAGTGTGGTTATCAGCGTGTCGAGATTATGGCCATCAATCGGGCCGATATAGTTAAAGCCCATTTCCTCGAATAAAGTGCCGGGCACCACCATGCCTTTCATATGTTCTTCGGCGCGGCGGGCGATTTCCCAGGCAGTGGGGATTTTTTCCAGCACTTTTTTGCTGCCTTCTCGGGCTGAGGCATAAAAATTACCGGAAAGCAGTCGGGCTAAATAATTGGCCATACCGCCGACATTGCGGGAAATCGACATTTCATTATCGTTGAGCACCACCAGCAAATTGGCACTTAAATCACCGGCATGGGCCAGCGCTTCATAAGCCTGACCTGCCGTTAAGGCGCCATCACCGATAATCGCCACCGCACGCCGCGAATCGTTATTAGCCTGTGCTGCAATCGCCATACCGAGTGCAGCACTGATGGAAGTACTTGAATGGCCAACGCCAAAAGTATCAAAGTCACTTTCGCTGCGTTTTGGAAAACCCGATAAACCGCCGCCCTGGCGCATGGTGTGCATTTTGTCGCGGCGGCCGGTAAGGATTTTATGGGTATAGCTCTGATGGCCGACATCCCAGACCAGACGATCTTCAGGTGTGTTGAACACATAATGTAGCGCCAGCGTCAGCTCCACAACACCGAGATTCGAGGAAATATGGCCGCCGGTTTGCTGCACACTTTCAATAATCAGGTTGCGGATTTCTTCCGCCAGCTGCGGTAATTGTTTGCGCGACAGCTGCCGCAAATCTTGCGGGTCATTAATCTGATCTAACAATCGGCTCATGATATTCACGTTAAAAAGTCCGCTGTACAACAAAGCGTGCCAGACCTGATAAAGCCTGAGTAGGCCCGGTTAAATGTTGTAATGCGGCCAGCGCCTGTTCAACCAGATCCCGGGCTTTTTGCTGTGCGGCATCCAGTCCCATAAGGGCTGGGTAAGTGGGTTTATTGCGGGCAATATCGGCGCCTTGTTGTTTGCCCAGCGTTTGGGTATCGGCGACCACATCCAGCACATCATCCTGCACCTGAAACGCCAGGCCAATCGCCGCGGCATAGTTATCCAGCACGGCCAGATCCCGATCAGTGGTCTGCGCTGATGCCAAAGCGCCGAGTTGCACACTGGCGCGGATCAATGCGCCGGTTTTCAACTGATGCATTTGCTGCAGCGCCTGCAAATCCAGTGTTTTACCAACACTCTGTAAATCAATTGCCTGACCACCAGCCATGCCGGCAACACCACTGGCGCAGGCCAGCGTTTTAACCATGGCAATTTGTTGTGCTGGCGGTAAGTTGTTTTCTGACAAGCATAAAAAAGCCTGTGTTTGTAGTGCATCACCGGTCAGTAATGCGGTGGCTTCATCAAATGCTTTATGGCAACTGGGGCGGCCGCGGCGTAAATCATCATCATCCATCATCGGCATATCGTCATGGACGAGGGAATAGGCGTGAATCATTTCAACAGCACAGGCGGCCGAATCCAAGCCGTCTTTATCACTGAGCATGGCTTCACCTGCAGCATAAACCAGTAAGGCTCGCAGGCGTTTGCCACCATCAAGTGTTGCATATTGCATCGCCCGGACCAGCGTGCTGGCCTCTCCAGCTAAGTCCAAACGGGTATTCAGGGCATCAGCCACACGCAGTTGATGTACCGACATCCAGTCGGTCAGAGAAAAAGCGGTTGTCACGAAGCGTCGGGATCCGAATCAAAATCAACCAAAGTCGGGTTGCCAGCCTGTTTGACCAGCATTTGCACTTTTTGCTCAGCAGCCTGCAAGGCTTCCTGGCAATCACGGGTCAGCAAAACACCCCGCTCATAAAGTTTTAGCGACTCTTCCAGGGTAATATCGCCGCGCTCGAGTTGTTCGACCAAAGATTCCAGCTCAGCTACTGCCGCTTCGTAATCCAGTTTTTTGCGTTTTGCTACCATTACGGCCTCAAAAAAACAGCATAAGCTTTGCATTATAAAAGAATCTGACCGGCCTTGCCCGCTGGAATGTTCAGGCATTTGTGCTTATGCTGTGATGCTTTGTTCTGACACCAAACAGTTATGCCCAGAATTATTCGCGGTTTGCACAATTTGCCGGATCCACAATGCGCTTGCGTAGCAACCATTGGCAATTTTGATGGTGTGCATCTTGGCCATCAGGCGGTACTCAGCCAACTGGCCATGAAAGCCGATATGCTGGGATTGCCGGCAGTGGTAATTACTTTCGAGCCACAACCCTATGAATATTTTGTGCCGGAAAAAGCGCCGGCACGGCTCAGCCGGTTTCGGGAAAAAGTCGAAGCGCTGCGTGCTTATTCGATCCAGAAACTCTGTGTGCTACGTTTTGATAACAAGCTGGCTAACATGCCGGCAGCCGAGTTTATTCAGCGTTTGCTGATTGATGGCCTGCGCGTCAGTTATCTGGTGGTAGGGGATGATTTTCGGTTTGGCAAAAACCGGCAGGGTGATTTTGCGCTGTTACAGCAGGCCGGACGTCAGCATGGTTTTCAGGTGGTCAATATGCACACTTTTGCTATTGATCATATGCGGGTCAGCAGCACGCGGATCCGTGAAGCACTAAGTGCAGGGGATTTGGGCATGGCCGAAAAACTGCTGGGCCGGCCTTACCGGATGAGTGGCCGGGTGGCACATGGTGACAAACGTGGCCGGCAAATGGGCTTTCCGACAGCAAATATACATCTACACCGCCACACCGTGCCGTTGAGCGGCGTTTATGCGGTGCAGTTATTTGGTATTGACGGTGAACCTGTCAATGGCGTTGCCAATATCGGTGTCAGACCGACCATTGGCGGTGACAAAGCGCTGCTGGAAGTACATTTGCTGGACTTTCAACGCGATATTTACGGCGCGCATGTACAGGTGGTGTTTTTGCAAAAACTGCGTGAAGAACACAAATTTGCCAATCTCGATGCCTTAATTAAACAAATCCACTTAGATATTGCCGCCGCCCGCCAGTATTTTGCGACCAGTCCGGATTAGTCTTGTCTCAGACGACCAGCTTCGTAGTCGGCAATTAACTGATTAGCCGCTTCCTCATCAGTATGTTCATGTAAAAAAACATGGGCAAAATCACTGGCCGGCAAGTCACCGACAGCGCCTTGTAAATAGTGCCCGGCAACATGACATTCAATACCGTGCGCCTGCAAAAGACCGCTAATGATATGCGCTTCGAGAATATTCTGGCCCTGAAAAATCAGCAGCATTACAAATGCACCGCCTGGAACCGTGCCAGCAGATTACCATCTTTATCAGACAGTTCTAAATATTGGCCCTGAATACGCCAGAACTGCACTTGTTCCAGCGTTGCATGATAACGCTGCGCGGTTTCCATACCCGCTGGACAGGCCATCATGGTACTGGCCATCTTGCTGAACTTCAGTTTATTGGCTTTTAATTGAAAGCTGCCAATTATCCGGTTACAGCCATCCGAACCTGAGTCACTAGGA
>CAMPHB010000044.1 GCA_946885755.1 uncultured Methylophaga sp.
GACCGAGCCAGGTATCAAATCTGGAACCTGAGTTCCGGTTTCGTTTAGAACGATACGGAGTTGACGTTCCGTTTGTCAAGCCCTACATTGACAGGACCGATGGAACCGCTCGAGAATCCCCTTCGCGCCGACGCCCGCCTCCGTGACCATCCAGCCGATCCCCAATGAAATCCGCAAACCGGTAAAAATCATCGGAATCGATGACGGAATCACGATTTTCCAGACCGTGGTCAGATAATTAAGCCGCAGCACTTTGCCGACATTAATCAGATCCCGGTCAATACTGGACACGCCCACCGCGGTATTAATCAGCGTTGGCCACAACGAACACAACATCACGGTAATCGCTGAGGTGATAAACGATTTCTCAAACATCGGATCTGCCGACACATAGACGGCACTGACCACCATGGTGACTATCGGCAACCAGGCCAGTGGCGACACCGGTTTAAAAATCTGAATCAGCGGGTTCAGCGCGGCATACAAATGATTGCTCAGGCCGCTAACAATCCCAATCGGCACGGCAATCACTGTCGCCAGTAAAAAGCCGACAAATACCGTCCACAAACTGGTCCAGATTTGATCGACAAACGTCGGCCGGCCGGTAAAGTCACGGACCTTTATCTCGGCATCCGGATCCGCCGCCAGCTTTTCAGCATTGCGTTGCTGCTGGCGCTCGTAAAAAGCCGTGGCTCTGGCGCGCTCTGCCTGATGTTCATCATATAGCTGACTGCTTTGCTGCCAGACCTGTACCGGTCCCGGCAACTGGCCGAGACTGGTTTCTACTTTGGCCGCGCCCACATGCCAGAAAAACAGGAATGTCAGCATCGCCAGCAGCGGCAAGCCCATCAGCAAAGTCAATTGCTGCAACTGTCTTACCGGTGACTCCCCGCTGGCCAGTCGCACCAGCGGCACAAGCCAGGTCAGACTAGCCGTTTCCATTAAATAAATCATCTTGTCTTTCATCAACGGCTTTCCTTTCCCTGCTTTACTCAACTATCCCGTCGCCTTTCAGACCAATGGCAAACTGGTCGAGATAGGCGTTGGGTTGTTGGCCGTCATAAACGACATCATCAATGAACGTATCCTGTGGCGATTTAAAGCCGGTTTCATTGGCAAAATCAGGGAAGTCTTTGGCTGCCAGCGTGCCTTCGGCGATAAGTTCTTTGGCAGCAATGGCATAAATATCCGGACGGTAGACTTTCTTGGCAGTTTCTTTGTACCAGTCATCCGGTTTGGCCTCGGCGATCTGCCCCCAGCGGCGCATCTGCGTTAAATACCAGATGGCATCGCTGTAGTAGGGATAAGTCGCGTTGTAACGGAAAAACACATTAAAATCAGGCACATCACGGACATCACCTTTTTCGTACTCAAAAGTACCCGTCATGCTGTTAGCAATGACTTTGGCATCGGCACCGACATAATAGGGTTGTGAGAGAATATCCACTGCTTCAGCGCGATTGGCATTGTTATCCGCATCCAGCCAGTGTGCGGCGCGGATCAGCGCTTTAACCAGGGCAATATGGGTATTGGGATTTTCCTCTGCCCATTTTTCGCTGACACCAAAGACTTTTTCCGGGTTGTTCTGCCAGATCTCATAATCGGTAATCACCGGCACGCCAATGCCTTTAAATACGGCCTGCTGGTTCCACGGTTCTCCCACGCAGTAACCATCAATGGTGCCGGCTTCCATGGTGGCCGGCATTTGCGGCGGCGGTGTCACTGACAGCAAAGCCTCAGCCTGGATCTGGCCACTGGTATCGCCTTTAGCAGGTGCGTAAAAACCGGGATGAATACCGCCGGCCGCCAGCCAGTAACGCAGCTCGTAGTTATGGGTGGAAACCGGAAACACCATGCCCATACGGAATGGTTTGCCTTGGTCTTTATAACTTTCAATCACCGGTTTCAGGGCACTGGCGGAAATCGGATGGGCCGGTTTACCGTCTTCGGCCATTGGCACATGGGGTTTCATGGCTTCCCAGACACTATTGGAAACGGTAATGCCGTTGCCATTTAAATCCATGCTGAAAGCGGTAATGATATCGGCCTCAGTGCCATAACCGATGGTGGCACCCAGCGGCTGACCAGCCAGCATGTGAGCGCCGTCCAATTGACCGTTGATAACACCGTCTAACAGCACTTTCCAGTTAGCCTGCGCTTCCAGCGTGACGTAGAGGCCTTCATCTTCAAAAAAGCCTTTTTCATAGGCGATGGCCAGCGGTGCCATATCGGTCAGCTTAATAAAACCGAGGGTGAGATCTTCTTTTTCGAGTTCACCGGGGGCGGCTTGTGCCACCATACTGAACAGTGCGGTGCCTAACAATAACAGAGCGGAAAACACCATAGGCTCTGCTTTATGGGCAATTTTGCGTGCTTTAAACATAGTCATCTCCAAAGGTCAACGAGGTGGTGCCGCCATGGCACCGTCAATGCTCAATCCACCGTTGGAGTGATAACAGACCATTTGCAGAAAACATGCCAGCTACAGTCCTATTTAAAACACAATCAAAAACAATCAGTTAACAATAATCGCTGGGTTACTTTTTATTCAGCTGCGTTGCTTTGGTACACACGGTGCAAACCCGGCACCATTGCAGTGCAGCCGTCACGCTATCAGCGAGCCGATTCAAGCAAGTTGGCAGTCGACAGAACCTGTTGCGCTAATATTGCCAGGCGCATGTTTTTGTTCATCGCCGTGGTGCGCAGCAATTTATAAGCCTCATCTTCACTGCATTGACGTTGCTGCATCAGCACACCTTTTGCACGATCGATGACTTTGCGTTCGGCTAATTGGGTGCGCAAGGTATCCACCTGTTCCAGCAAACTGCGTTGCTGGGCAAAGCGTATGGTTGCCAGCTGTAATAAAGGCAGTAATCGGTTGCTCTGCAAACCATCCACCACAAATGCCGCCACCCCGGCCTGAACGGCTTTCTGCTGGCTCAGCGGATCGTAGGTCTGGGTAAAAATAGCGATGGGCAGTGGTTTTTCTGCCAGCAGTAATTCAATCATCAGCATCATATCGCTGTCACAGCGTTCCACAGCAATGATCAGCATGGTCATATTGCTGAGATGTTCGCTGATAGATAACTGTGAAAGGCTTTGCAGCGGCTGGCGAATAGCAAATTCACTGTCGGCCAGTGCCGTGCTGATTTTATCGACCAGATCCGGCTGATCACAAACCAGCAGCGTATGGTGCGTAACAGCATGTTTTTTTAGAGATTTAGATGAGTTTTGCATAGTTTTTCACTGCATATTGAGTAATGGTATTAAAGCTATCCAGTACCGCGCTGATTGGCCGGGTGGCGGTATGGAAATATTCAGCCGCTGCCAGCAGGGTGATTTTTTTGCCGAGCACTTCCTGCTCCAGCAGCTGTAGCAGTTGCCCGGTGTGATTGCTGATTAATGGCAGATGTTGGCTGAGAACCGCCCGTAACTGTGGATTTTTGATGGCTTGCAGTTCACGCAGCAGTGCTTCTGTGTGCCCCCGCACCGAGCGGTGCAAAAATTCCAGCGCAATGGCATCTGCGCCATCGACTTTGCCACGCGAACAAATCCCCGCACCAATGGCCCGTATCTGGCCAATCGTTTCAGCAACCCGCAGCGTATCCAGACAGACCTCAGAGACCCGGGTCATATTGTCGAGCATTAAATGATGTAAACGATAATGGCGGCAAACATCATCAATCAGCGAAAGCAGGCCTTCGATCATGACATTGTGCTGACGCACCAGCAGAAACGCTTTTTGTTTGTTCGCGAGAACGTTTTGTCTGAGCCGCGGCCAGTGATCGACAAACGATTGCCATTGCGGAAAGCGTTCCAGTTCACGGCTTTGTGGTGCGCTGATAAAACTGTTAATTTTTTGCTGCAAATCGTTTAATTGCGACTGCAAACTTTGATCACCGTTAACCACGGCGTTGCTGGTGCCACGATGCTGCTGGCAAAGCATCAGCAGTTGTTGCAAACGCGATAAGTGACTGAGCCCGAGCTTGACTTGCTGATGCTGAGAACGCTGCTGTTGGTGCCAGCGTACTGCCATAACCAGCAGCAGTACGCCGGCGGCGCTGATAGACCAAATCGTCATTATTTACTGCCAGCTAAGGAAGAATCCTGCCGCCAGACCGAGCGGCGAAATCAACACCATGAACAGTAATTTGAACAATTCCCTGAACAGATAAAATGCGTCAATCAAATATCCCATGGTATGGCCTCCTTCATTGGGCTCCACTAACCAATTTGCATAAGCTGTGCCATACATTTTTTATTTTATTATCAATAACTTATAAACGGTCACTTATAAAGCGCTGCTTTAATTTGGTTAATTTGCTGTTGCGAACGCGCTAATCTGGTGCAGCGTCTGCGGGCAAAAAAAAGCCGGGCCAAAGCCCGGCTTGATAACACCTTGTCTTCCTAAAACTTGACCATGCCGTATAACCAGAATTTTTCGGTATCGACCAGTGATGGAAATTCATCATCGGCATTATAGTCAGCGTACTTAATGCCCAGCGTGTAATGCTTGGCAAAGTTTTTCTCTAACATAATGTCGAGTTCGTCACCGGCATCGAGACTGGCAAAGTCGGTCTCAAAATCGTGATATGAAACCACCAGTTTGGCGCCCAATACGTTGCCGGCCAATGTCAGATAATTATCCTTGATGCCTTGCGCCGGCGTATTCAGGAATTGATCGGCCCAGCCCTGATAAGCGTGGTTGGTCCCCAGCGGCGTTTTAAAGCTGAAGGTGCCGTCGCCTTCCAGCGTTTCATGGCTGAATTTCAGCAACCAGCCTTTATATTTACCGCCAAGCTCTGCCAGATAATAATCCTGCCGGTCCATAATGCCGCTTTTATAGTCATCCTGACTGGCATATTCGGCGGCATAAACCACACTAAAAGCATCGGATAATGGTTGCGCACCGCTCAACCGCAGGCCCAGGGTTTTTGACGAGGTCGGCTCGGCATCCTGGTAATCGAGAAAGTAGCCATAGCCTTCCAGTTTGCCAATTGGCAGACCACTGTATTGCAAATTAACCAAATGACCGTTCAGATCAATATTGCCGTTGTTGATGATGCCGTTATTGGCATCTTCACCAAAAATGGTATTGACCTTGTTGATATAGGCATAGCTTAGCTGCGTATCCGGCAGGCTGGTGTTTTGAATTGAAAAAGCATCAAAGGTCTGATGATTTTGCCGCCACAGCACGTTACCGATAAAGCGGTGAAATGGCGCATCCCGATAAGTAATATCCTGCCGGCCATATTTCAGCAGCGTGTTAAAACCCTGATAGCTTAAATAGGCCTGATTGACTTCAGTACCTTCCGGATCAGCTACCACGGAATAAGTCGTTTCACCATTGGTGGTGCTGTTATAGTTTTCACCACCCAGCGCGGTAACATCTTCCAGTTCCAGAAAAGCACCAAAGCCATGAAGCCGGCCGGTTTCATAACCCAGTGTGGTGCGCAGGGTAAATGCATCGGCATCTTTCAGAGCGTTATCCTGCTCGACCGATTCATATCGGGCGCGCGCTGAAAAACTGACTTTGCCGGCTTTAATTGCTTCAATAAAACTGTCTTCTGCAACTGCCTGAGGCACTGACAAAATACTGCTTAACGAAACGGCCAGCAGGCTCAGCGTAAAAAGTCGGGTGGTTTTTTTCATTCTGATTCCTCTAAAAACAAAAAAGCCATGTCCCCGTAAACGGAAACATGGCTGCATTACCAAAGCTGACACTGCAACGCTGCAGTGCACAAATTAATCAGTTTTTAAATGAGCAAAATACATGCCTATTTTTAAAGTATTGTTTTATATAGATTAAATTGACCTGCAACCTTTTTGTTAGCACCAGAAGAGTGCTAGCTGTCCATCCGGGTGCGGTTCAGCAGTTGTTTTAACTCGGGAACACAGGAGCCGCAGTTGCCACCGGCCTGACAGGCAGCGGTGATCTGTTCTACCGATTGCAACTTTTTATCCTGAATCGTTTTGCAAATCGTCTGCTCGGCAACGCCAAAACAGGCACAAACCATCGGGCCCAAATCAGCCTGTCCACCGGGTGCTTTACCCATTAGCAGGCTTTGCCGCTGGGCATTATCGAGTTCAACAGCAGCAAATAACTGACTCAGCCAGCTGCGATCCGGTAAATGATGATCCGGACCGATAAAGACCACCGCCTGCAGCTGTTCATTAACCACTTTACCGGCGCGGTAACGACCGGCTTTTTTATCAGCAAACTCCAGCCATTCCCCATCATCGCCGACCACCGTTTGTGCCCAGTGTGACGGATTTAACAAAGCCTGTTCACCAGCCAGTTCATAACGCCAGAATTGCTGGCCTTTGACCTTGACCCAATAACTGGTTTGCGGCAAATCCAGTGGCTGGCGCGACAAAATAAAACCATGCCACAACGCCTTGAACGGCCGGATAGCCACCGCTGTTTGTTTAGCCTGCGGCTGACCTGATAAGGGATCGGTAATCGGCGCGACTAAGGCATCAGCAATGGCATGCGCAGCAAACTGGCCGTTCCAGTGAATAGGCACAAACACACTGCCCTGACGCTGCGATTCGCTGCACTGCACACGGCCAATTAACTGACCATACGGGCTCTCAACAACCGCCAGCGATTTATCAGCACATTGCCAGCGGGCCGCATCACGCGGATGCATTTCAATAATCGGTTCCGGCGTATGGTTATTCAGTCGTGGCACCCGACCGGTGCGGGTCATGGTATGCCACTGATCGCGGATACGACCGGTATTTAAAATCAGCGGATAATTTTCGGTATCAGTGAGTTGGGGTAACTGCGGTTCAACCGGCACCATCCGGGCTTTGCCGGACACGGTAAAAAACTGACCATCGGCAAATAATCGCTCGGTGCCTTGGGGTTTGGCAGCGGTTAACGGCCATTGCAACGGTTGATAATCCGCAAACTGCGCATCGCTGAAACCGGCCAGCGCACTGATATCAAAATCGCGGCTGCCATCATTTTCAAAACCGGACAACGCCGCATGCTCACGAAACACATCCAGCGATGAGGTAAATTCAAAAGCCTCAGCAAAGCCCATTCTGGAAGCCACAGCACTAATAATCTGCCAGTCGGCTCTGGCTTCGCCCGGTGCCGGTAAAAAAGCCCGTTGACGGGAAATACGCCGTTCCGAATTGGTGACCGTGCCGTCTTTTTCGCCCCACGCCAAGGCCGGTAACAAAACATCAGCCAGTTCGGTGCAATCAGTGCGGGATTCACAATCACTGACGACGACAAATTCGCAGTTTTGCAGCGCCGTTTTGACGGCACCAGCATCGGGCAGACTGACCACCGGATTAGTGGCAATGATCCACACGGCTTTGATTTTGCCACTGGCCACATCGGCAAACATATCGACCGCTTTGGCACCGGCAGTGCTGGCAAGATTATCGGTACCCCAGAAGCGGCTGACCCGATCGTGATGTTCGCTGTTGCCCAGTTCCATATGCGCCGCCAGTTGATTGGCGAGGCCGCCGACTTCACGGCCGCCCATGGCATTGGGCTGGCCAGTCATCGAAAACGGTCCCATACCGGGCTGGCCAATGCGACCGGTGGCCAAGTGACAATTGATGATGGCGTTACATTTATCGGTGCCGCTGGCCGACTGATTAATACCTTGTGAAAACACCGTGACCGTTTTTTCAGTTTTGGCGAATAACCGGAAAAACTCAGCGACATCAGCTTCGCTGAGTTCACAGGCCGCAGCAGTTTTGGGAATACTGCCGGTGGTGTCTTTAGCGGCTTTAAGCGTTGCCGCAAAGCCCTCAACATGTTCTTCGATATACGACCAGTCGAGCATATCGCTGTCTTTTAAATAATGCAGCAGGCCGTTAAATAAAAACGCATCACTGCCCGGTTTCACTGATAAATGCAGATCGGCAATATCACAGGTCGCGGTTTTGCGCGGGTCAATCACCACCACCTGCATTTGTGGCCGCTGTTGTTTGGCGGCACTGATCCGCTGAAACAACACCGGATGACACCAGGCCAGGTTGGAACCGGTCAGCACCAGCAGGTCACAGTTTTCCAGATCTTCGTAATTACACGGTACCGCATCGCTGCCAAAAGCCCGTTTGTGGGCCGCCACGGCAGATGACATACACAGCCGTGAATTGGTATCAATGTTACCGCTGCCAATAAAGCCTTTCATCAGCTTATTGGCGGTGTAGTAATCCTCGGTGAGAATTTGACCGGACACGTAAATCGCCACCGCATCCGGGCCATATTTATTAATCACCCGATGAAACTCACCGGCGACTTTGTCCAATGCCGCATCCCAGCTGGCCCGCTGGCCGGCGATTTGCGGGTACAGCAGCCGATCTTCAAGGCCAACGGTGTCGCCCAGCGCCGAGCCTTTTGAGCACAAGCGGCCAAAGTTAGCCGGATGCGCCGGATCGCCGGCGATGGTGACGCTGCCGTCTGATTGTGGCGTCGCCAAAACGCCACAGCCGACGCCACAATAAGGACAAGTTGTGCGGGTGGTA
>CAMPHB010000045.1 GCA_946885755.1 uncultured Methylophaga sp.
ATCTGGTACCAGCCCCTCAACCAGTTTCGGTGCGATTTTGCCGAGATTATCCAACAGGTGTTGTACTTCTTCACGGCCCAGAAGGTCGTGGGCATGGTTTTGCAGGATTTTGCTTAAATGGGTGGCGACAACGGTATCGACATCCACCACGGTATAACCCTGGGCCTGTGCGGTTTCACGTTGTGCGGGCTCGATCCAGACAGCCTCCAGCCCAAATGCCGGATCTTCGGTACGAATACCATCCAACTGACCAAAAACCTGGCCTGGATTAATGGCCAGCATACGGTCCGGATAGACTTCCGCTTCGCCAAAAGTCACCCCGAATAAGGTGATGTGATATGCGGTGGGGGCTAAATCCAGGTTGTCGCGAATATGCACCGGCGGGATCAAAAAGCCCATTTCCTGAGAGATCTTTTTGCGAATGCCCTTGATGCGGTTCATCAGCTGGCCACCCTGATTTTTATCGACCAGCGGGATCAGCCGGTAACCGACTTCCAGTCCTATCGGATCCACCGGACTCAAATCATCCCAGCTCAGCTCACGTTGGGCTTGTGGTGTTTCGGCTTGCGGTTTCGGGGCGGCCTCAACGGCGGCAGCTTTTTGACGTTGTGCTATCAGCCAGGCACTGCCACCTCCGGCACCGGCCAGCAGCAGAAACGGCAGATTAGGCATGCCCGGAATGAGGCCAAGACCACCGATAATGCCGGAAGTAATGGCCAGTGTTTTGGGTTCTTTAAATAACTGGCCGACAATTTGATCGCCCATATCCTGTTCGGCGGTGGAGCGTGTCACCAGTAAGCCGGCGGCTGCAGCCAGCAGCAAAGAGGGGATCTGGGCAACCAAACCATCACCAATGGTCAGCAAGGTGTAGTTATGGGCGGCCTCACCAAAGCTCAAACCATGTTGCAGCGGGCCGATAATCAGACCGCCGATGATATTAATAAACAGGATCAGAATGCCGGCAATCGCATCACCACGGACAAATTTACTGGCACCGTCCATCGAGCCGTAGAAATCCGATTCCTGCATGATTTCTTCGCGGCGCTGGCGGGCTTCATCCTGGGTAATCAGGCCGGCATTTAAATCGGCATCAATGGCCATTTGTTTGCCGGGCATCGAATCCAGCGTGAAGCGGGCGCTGACTTCGGCGATGCGGGTTGCGCCTTTGGTGACCACCACAAAGTTGATGATGACCAGAATGGCGAATACCACCAGACCCACCGCGTAATTACCACCGATAACAAATTCACCAAAAGCTTCGATCACCTGGCCGGCTGAGGCGGTACCGGTATGGCCTTCAAGCAGAATGATCCGTGTCGAAGCCACATTCAGTGCGAGGCGCAGCAACGTGGCAATCAGCAAAATACTCGGGAACGCCGCAAAATGTAGCGGCTTCATCACATAGACACTGGCTAGCACAATCACCAGTGACAGTGCGATATTGAAGGTAAACAACATGTCCAGCATGAACGCTGGCAAGGGCAGGACCACCATGGCCAGTAAGGCCACCAGTAACATCGGCGCGGCAATATTGCCGCTGAGCATCGTGCCAAAGCGGCGGCGCATGGTCAGATTTTCCATTTACTACTCGTCTCGTCTGAATTCGTCAGGGATTGGCAAATCCTCCGTATTCAAATGCGGTTTGTTGCCACCGCGATTGCGATAACGACGCAGCTGGAATACAAAGGCCAGTACCTGCGCTACTGCAATATACAGACCAGCTGGGATCTCTTCGCCGATTTCGGTGTTATAAAAAATCGCCCGTGCCAGTGGCGGTGCCGATAATTGCGGCACTTCATGATGCTGACCGACCATACGGATTTGCTGGGCAATCAGATCTGCGCCCTTGGCAACCAGCACCGGCGCGCCGGATTTGGCCTGGTCATAACGCAGCGCCACCGCGTAGTGGGTCGGGTTGGTAATAATGACGTCGGCCTTAGGCACATCGCGCATCATGCGGGCTTGAGACAACTGTATCTGCATACGCCGGATGCGGCCTTTGACCTCAGGGCTACCGTCGGTTTCTTTATGTTCGTCTTTGACTTCCTGCTTGGTCATTTTCAGCTGCCGCTGGTGATTCCATTTCTGAAATGGCACATCAATCATGACAATCAGAATCAAACTGGCGCAGATCGCCAGAAAGCCCCACAGCACGATATAACCCAACTCAGCCATGGCCGGGATCACTTCCTGCTGGCCAAGTGTCAATAATTGGTCACGAAATCCCCAGAGGATCAACGTACCGAAAAAGCCGACCAGCAGAAATTTGCCCAGCGCTTTGCCCAGTTCCACCAGACCTTGTGGGCCGAAAATACGTTTTAAACCTTTTAACGGGCTGAGCTTTTCCGGTTTGATCCCCATCGCCTGGACCGAGAAATTCCAGCCACCGATAAAGGCTGGTGCTGCCAGCGCCGCAACGACAGTAATGGCCAGGAAAAAACCAAGATCCAGAGCCATGATTTCGACAGCCTGCCAGAGCAAACTGGTCATTGCGTTGACATCAAACAACATGCTACGCTCAAGGTTGAGGGTCAATTTCATGACATCGGTGAGGCTCTGCACCAAACCTTCACCAACAATAAACATCGCCGCGGCACTGGCCATCAGTACCATCACGGTGGTCAGCTCCTGAGAGCGGGGCACCTGACCTTTTTCCCGCGCCTCCTGCAGTCGTTTGGCGGAAGGCTCTTCCGTTTTTTCTTGGGCGCTATCCTGTTCAGCCACCGGACACCACCAGTTGCCGCGTCATTTGCAACATTTCGTCGGATAAATTAATCAAATGCTGACCGACCAGTGGCAAGGTCACCAGCATAATGACGAAGCCGAGAATGATGCTCATCGGAAAACCAATCGAAAACGGGCTGATCTGCGGCGCGGCGCGGGACAAAATACCAAAGGCAAGGTTGACCATAGTCAATGAGCCAATGGCGGGCAGGGCAATTAAAATCGCCGCGGCATACATCCAACTGCCAAGCAGGGCGATATCACGAAAAGATTCAATCGCTAAACCACCGCTGCCGATCGGCATGGTGACAAAACTTTCAGCCAGTACCTGAATCAATACCAGATGACCATTGATACTGACAAAAATCAGGCTGACAAAAATCAGGTAAAACTGACTGATAACGGGAACGGTCTGGCCGTTTTGCGGATCGACCAGCGATGCAAAACCCAGCCCCATCTGCATGGCAATCACCTGACCGGCGATAATAAAAGCGTTAAACAACAGCTGCAGCATAAAACCGAGACAAACCCCGATAAGAATTTGCTGGACGATCAACAGCAATCCGTCGCCACTGACGGCATTGACCTCAGGCATCGGTGTGTTGATGGTTGGCACCACCACCATGGTGATCACCAGTGCAATCAACAGCCGGAAGCGGGCGCTGATGTAATTGGCACTGAAGATCGGCGCCGCCATCACCATCGCGCCGATGCGGATAAACGGCCATAAAAAGCTGCCGATCATGCCGCTGAGTTCTGCCAGCGTGAAGTTCATGACTCAGCCAATAAGGTAGGGAATGTTTTCGAAGATACGCATTGCATAATTAACGACTAAGCTCAGCATCCACGGCCCGGCAAACATCAGCACCAGAATAGTAACCAGCAATTTGGGAATAAAGCTCAGCGTTTGTTCGTTAATGGAGGTCGCCGCCTGAAACATACTGACCAGTAAACCGGCGACCAATGCCGGCATCAGGATGACGATGATCAGCAGGATAATGACTTCCAGCGTCTGATGCAGTACGGTGATAACGGTTTCCGGAGTCATGGTTAGATATAAAAACTCGAGGCCAGCGTGCCCATCAGCAGTGCCCAGCCATCAATTAACACAAATAACATCAGCTTGAACGGCAACGAAATAATCATTGGTGACAACATCATCATACCCATCGCCATCAAAACGCTGGCGACCACCAGATCAATGATCAAAAACGGAATAAAAATCAAAAAACCGATTTGGAAAGCGGTTTTTAACTCGCTGGTGACAAAAGCCGGTAACAGCAGACTGAACGGTACATCTTCCGCAGATTGCAGCGGCTCGTAGCCACCAATTTCGGCAAACAGCTCAATATCACTTTCCCGGGTCTGGGCGATCATAAAGTCCCGAAACGGGCCGCTGACCGCCTGCACTGCCTCGGTCGCCTGCATATCGCCATCCATATACGGTTTGACGCCATTTTCGTAGGCGCTGCCAAATACCGGATGCATAATAAAAATCGTCAAAAACAGGGCAAGGCCAATCAGTATTTGATTCGACGGCGTTGACTGCACGCCCAGTGCCTGGCGCAGAATGGCCAACACAATGATGATGCGGGTAAATGAAGTCATCATCATCAGACCGGCCGGCAGCAAAGTCAGCACGGTCATCAGTGCCAGAATCTGCAAAGTCAGCGAATAACTTTGACCGCCATCTTCATCGGTGGTTAAGGTCAGTGCCGGAATACCCGGATCTGCCAGTGCCAGCAGCGGGCTGAACAACAATAAAAAAGTCAGAACAACGCGCATTATTTATTCCGCTGCTGCATAAATTGTTTGAGTTTGTCGGCAAACACCGGTGAATGCTGACCGGAGGTCAAATCCAGCGGCTGCTGGAGTGTGGTCAGCAAATTGACGTTTTGCGGGGTGACGCCGACCAGCAGCTGCTGATCACCAACTTGCAGTAATACCGCTTTTTCGCGTGGGCCGAGTGGCAGGGCGGCAATCACTTTAAATTGTTGCTGACCGATGCCATGCCATTGCTGACTGCGTTTTAACAGCCAGGCCATACCGGCGATGACTAGTAAAACCAGCACCAGCGCCAGCAGCGTTTGTAATAAGGAGCCGGCGTTAACACCGGGCATTTCGCGCTGGGCGGTCTCGGCAACTGCGCTAAGCGGCAGACCGAACAATACGGCAAACAAGGTTTTCATCGTAATTTTTTGATGCGTTCGGCGGGGCTGATGACATCGGTCAGGCGGATACCGAATTTGTCGTTGACCACTACCACCTCACCATGTGCTATCAGGGTGTCGTTAACCAGCACATCCATCGGTTCACCAGCTAACCTGTCGAGTTCCACCACCGAACCCTGACTGAGTTGCAGCAGGTTACGAATACTGATGCGGGTACGGCCGATTTCCATGGAAATGGTCACCGGGATATCCAGCACCATATCCATATTGACGTCAGTGCGCGGTTTGCCACTGTCATCAAGTTTAGTCATCGGTGCGGTTTTGGCATCGGCTTTGGAAGCTTCGGTGGGCGCTTCAGACTCGGCCTGTTCAGCCATTGCGGCTGCCCAGTCATCATCAGCATTACCTTCTTCACCACCTTGTTCTTCAAGCGCAGCAGCCCATTCGTCGGCCAGATCCTGATCGGATTGTTTGCTGTCTTCACTCATTTTTGGCTTACCTTTTTCAGCTGGTAATTGGGAGTCGGATCTTTAGGGTGTTCAATGATCTTGGTGATTTTCAACGCGGCTTTATCATTGTGTTCGCCGTAGGTGGCCCGGAACATCGGCACATCTTCAACCATGGCAACGACTTCAGCGGGCATGTCTATCGGAATAATATCGCCGGCTTTGAGCTGACGAACCTGAGCGAGACTCAGCCGTGCCTTGGCAAGTGTCGATGATAACTGCACTTCGGCAATCATCAGTTCTTCGCGCATTGCTCTGCCCCAGCGGCCGTCATCACCACTGCGGTCACTTTGCAGACCGGTATCCAGCAGTTCACGAATCGGTTCCAGCATTGAGTAGGGCAGTGTGATATGCAAATCACCGCCGCCGCCATCGAGTTCAATATGGAAGGTGGAAATCACAACCACTTCACTGGGGCTGACGATATTGGCAAACTGCGGATTGACCTCATGATTGACGAATTCAAAATTCACCGGCATCACCGGTGACCAGGCTTCAGCCATATCTTTAAAACACAGGTTCAGCACCATGCGAATGACGCGCAGTTCGGTAGCAGTAAATTCACGGCCTTCGATACGTGCCGGAAAACGGCCTTCGCCGCCAAAATAATTATCCAGCAGGGTAAACACCAGTTTGGGTTCAAAGACCACAAGGCCGGTGCCGCGTAACGGCTGAAACTGGATGAGATTTAAGCTGGTTGGTACAAACAGTGTGTGCACATATTCAGAAAATTTCATTACCTGCACACCGCCGACTGAAATCTCAGCAGAGCGGCGCAACATATTAAACAGGCTGATTCTTAAATAACGACCAAAACGCTCGTTGATCATTTCCAGCGTCGGCATGCGGCCACGAATAATCCGCTCTTCGTTACCGAAATCATAACGACGGGGTTTGCCGTTTTCGTCTAATTCCGGTTTTTCGGTTTCCAGATCACCGTCGCCGAGGCCGCTGAGCAGCGCATCGACTTCATCTTGCGAGAGGATATCGTGGACGGCCATGGTTATTGCATGACCAGACTAGTGAAATACACGGCTTCCAGACCTGTTTCATTGCCTGCCAGTGTTTTCAGTTGTTGATTAATGGTGTTCAGTGTCGCTTCCTGCAAGGCGCGGGTGCCTTCGGTGGTATTCAAATCGTCATAATTTTGACTGAAGAACAATAAAAGCAATTCATGGACTATTGCCGGTTCATGAGTGACAAAATCATCAATCGCTTGCTGATCGCGGGCCATCACTTTCATTTTGATTTGCAGGTAACGTACGGCGTCATTGCTTTGCTTGGCAAAGTTAACAATAAACGGCGCTTTGACTTCATGGTAAATCGGTGCAGCCTTAGGTGCATCAGCGGTTTCAGCCGATTCTGCTGTATCGTCACTGCCCATTAAAAAGTAGGCGGTTACCAGACCACCAATAACCAGCAGCAAGACAATAATAATGCCCAACAGCAGCTTTTTTTTGCCTTTGCCCGGATTGATTTCAATGTCGTCTTTTGGTTCGGCCATGTGTTGTTATCCTGATTGGTATCGAAGTTAAAGCAAATACTGTGCCTGCTTACTGCCAGAGAAAGCTGGTGAAAAACACTTGCTGCAAATTGCTGTTATTGATTTCATCAACAAAGATGGCATTGATGACCTCATAGGCTTCTTCCTGCAGCATTTTGCGGCCGTCAACGCTGCTGATGGTGGCCATATCCTGATCGGCAAACAAGATCCGCAGACTGTCCTGAATCATTGGCAGATGGATGTCGGCATTCTGAATAATTTCTGGATCATCGGATTTCAGCGCCACTTTGATTTGCAGGTAGCGAGCTTGTTGTTCACTTTGCTGCAGAAAATTAATGGTGAAGGCTTCTTCGATTTCGTAATATTTGGCTGGCGCGCCGGCATCTTCAGCAGCCTGCAGCGACAAACTGCTCAAACAAAACATCAGTAACAATATCAGTGGGCGCATCATGGCTTGTTATACTCCTGTCTGGCCGGGCTTGATGATAACAAGCCCAAAAAATCTGATTATGACAAGCTTGAATGACACACGAAAGGGGTTAACTTGCCGCATTTAAAAGATAAGGCTGCATCGGCTGCAGCGGTTTCCAGAAAAGATAAATGGCTGACCTTGCCACAATATCTGTTGCCACAACATTTTTTGTCGGTCTTGATGCATCGCTTATGCCGCTGCCGTTGGCCATGGCTGAAAAACGCCATGATCAAAATGATTATCAAACAATATCAAGTGGATATGTCGCAGGCGCAGCAACAGGATATCAACGCTTTTGAACACTTTAATGCTTTTTTCACCCGGGCTTTGCAGCCGGTAAAACGGCCGCTGGCCGATAGTGACTTGTTGTCACCGGTTGATGGCAAGATCAGTCAGTTGGGTCAGATTAAGGATGGCCGTATTTTTCAGGCTAAAGGTCAGGATTTTAGCGCCGCCGAATTGTTGGGCAACGACGTGGCGCTGGCGCAGCAGTTTGCCAACGGCCAGTTTGCAACGATTTACTTATCGCCGCGCGACTATCATCGTATCCATATGCCCTGCGCCGGCCGCTTGCAGCATATGCGTTATGTACCCGGCAAATTGTTTTCAGTGAATCCGCGTACGGTAAGGGCGGTGCCCAGAGTGTTTGCCCGTAATGAACGGCTGGTGACGATTTTTGACACCGATTTTGGGCCAATGGCCGTGGTGCTGGTCGGCGCAATATTTGTCGGCAGCATGCAAACCGTCTGGCAGGAAGGTGAAATTACGCCGCCATACGGTAAACAGATCCATGACTGGCAATATCAGACCGATAACATTCAACTGGCTAAAGGCGCCGAAATGGGCCGCTTTAATATGGGCTCAACTGTGGTTTTATTATTGCCAGAAAGTGCGCCAGCACTGCGCAAAACACTAACAGCAGATATGACGGTTAAAATGGGTGAGGCGCTTAGCTAGCCTTAGACGCAAATAAAAAAGCCGGCTTTCGCCTAATGCCGGTCAGTTAAGCTGACCGGCATTTCTTTTTTTGATGGGATACGTG
>CAMPHB010000046.1 GCA_946885755.1 uncultured Methylophaga sp.
GCGACGCTGGCGTTGCCGGTTTTAGGCTGGTACTGCTATCGCAACGGGCTGAAATACGCCCGCTGGTATGTGCTGGCCTGGTCTGTTTATACCGCCGGGCTGATGGTCAGTGTGCTATCGGCCGGTACCAACTGGTTTGACTGGGGCATGAGTCCCTTGCTGCTGACCATGCTGGCCAGTTTACTGGAATCATTTATTCTGATGCTGGCTTTGTCTGACAAATTCCGCCAAATCCGCAGTCAGTTTGAACAGGCGACGCTGGAGTCTCATCAGGACTCGCTGACCGGCGTTGGCAACCGGCGTATGTTGCAGCGCTGGTTTAAACGCTGGCAGATGCAGCAAAGTGGGCGTTTATGGCTGCTGATGATTGATATTGATAATTTTAAAGTGATCAATGACACCTACGGTCACAGCGCAGGCGATCATATTCTGGAAAATCTGGCAGCGCTGATGTCTCAGCAAAGCCGGCCACAAGATCTGGTGATCCGCTACGGTGGTGAAGAGTTTATTATGCTGATGGCAGCAGAAAACCAGCAGGCACCCATGCAACTAGCAGAGCGGCTACGCAGGCAGTTTGAACAACAGCCCTCGCGGCACCGGGCACATTTTATTTATCACACCATCAGTATTGGTATCAGTGAGGTCAGCGATATCAGTGAAGCGGGGCTCGACGATGCCATTGAAGCGGCTGATAAAGCGATGTATCAGGCCAAACAGGCCGGTCGTAATCAACTACAAATCAGTATCGAGCCGGCATAATCAGCATAAACCTGACTATCAGCAAACAAGGCTTTCAATAAGCCCCGGCCGGTTCGGGCTTTTTTTGTCTGACATTGGCGTTGAGCGCAGCGAATTTACCGGCGTATAGTCAGTCTAAAAATTGATCATAAATGTCGGAGATCACAATGAATTTTGTTGCTAAATCATTGCTGGTGATGCTGCTGATATTACCGCTGCTTAATGCCTGTGCATCGCGTACACAGGCCAATTACTATGCCGATGAAGTCGGCTCGGTGATGGCGATTGAAGATGTCTGGGTGGTTTCATCACGTCTGGTGAAAATTGAAGGTCTGGGGCAGGATCGCCGGCCCGGCTGGGGTGCTGCGGTTGGTGCCACCGTTGCCGGGGCCACGGCTTATGGTATTACCGAAGCGGATAATCCGGCTGGTGTGGCGATTACCATTATTGCACTGATTGGTGGTGCGATTGCCGGTCAGTTTGTTGATGAAAAAGCCAAATCTGAACTGGGTGCCGAGTACATTCTTAACA
This sequence comes from uncultured Methylophaga sp., assembly GCA_946885755.1. Next base: position 1,270 of record CAMPHB010000046.1, read on the forward strand.
AAGAAAACGGCGATAAGGTCGCTGTCGTACAAGCAATAGCAGACGAAGATGAGATGCTACCGCCACGCAGCGCAGCGGTGCTGATTCGTGGTAACGACGGCTATGTGCGTGTGGTGCCACAATAAGTCCGGACAACACAACATCGGTTAATTTAGTTGCGGGCGGCCTATGCTAGGCTTCCTGATTAATGGATGAAAGAGAAATAAGCCCTAATGAAATCTGATGTGATAATCCGGCCCGGTGAAAATTGCTGGCAAACAGCACACGCCCAGCGGGCCAAGTTACTGATAGACGGCGAAAATTACTATCCGGTATTGCATCAGGCGATTCAGAATGCCCGTCACAGCATCATTATCGTTGCCTGGGATATCGATAGCCGGATGCGATTGACGCGCAGTGAGGCAGAGGATGAACAGCCTCAGGAACTCGGTCATTTACTGTGCAAAGTATTACAGCAAAATCCTGATTTAAATATTTACATCCTGAACTGGGATTGGGCCATGCTCTATACCTTTGAGCGTGAGTGGTTACCCACTTACCGGCCGCTTTGGAAACATCAGCAACGCCTGCATTTTGAACTGGATGGACAATGCCCGTCGACCGCCTCGCAACATCAGAAAATTGTCGTCATTGATAACCAGATCGCTTTTTGTGGAGGTTTTGATCTGGGTAAACATCGTTGGGATGGCCGCCAGCATTTGCCTGATGATGAACGGCGTATTGATCCTGATAAACAAAGTTATCCGCCGTTTCATGATGTGCAATGGCTGGTTGATGGCCATGCCGCACAACAGCTCGGCGAACTGGCAAGACTGCGCTGGCAACGGGTGACCGGTGAAACGCTGCCGGTACCGGAAAGCCCGGCAGATTGTTGGCCACAGCAATGTCAGCCGGATTTTACGGATATAGATATCGCTATCGCCCGCACTCAGGCGGCTTATCAGGATTTGCCGGAAATCCGCGAAGTTGAGCAACTGTATCTGGACAGTATCAAGTCGGCTGAAACGCTTATTTATATTGAAAATCAGTATTTTACCAGTCATGCCATAGCCGAAGCGCTGGCGGCGAGCCTGCAATCAGAAACCGGACCGGATGTCGTGATGGTGTTGCCAAAAATGACCGGCGGCTGGCTGGAACAGCAAACCATGGATGTCTTACGGGCGCGTCTGATAAGGGTGTTGCTGGCTGCCGATCAGCATGATCGCTTGCGTATCTGTTTTCCGCACCGTGATGCGTTGGGAGATACCTATATCAGTGTGCACAGTAAAACGATGATCATTGATGACAGGCTGCTGCGCGTTGGATCCAGCAATCTCAGTAACCGTTCGATGGGGCTGGATAGTGAATGTGATCTGGCTTTTGAAGCCAAAAATGATGGGCAACAAACGAAAATTGCGGATTTCCGGCATGACTTGTTGGCGGAACATTTTGGTTTGGAGATCAGCGAGTTCTGCACAATACTCAAGCAGGCCGGCTCGTTAAAAAATCTTATCGATGCCCGAGCTGGCAATGCCCACACTTTAAAACAACTTGACTGCAAAGTTGCTGAACTTAGCGACCAGTTGTTGCCTGATGCCAGCGTGATCGATCCAGAAAAACCGCTGCAAGCCGAAGATATGGCACGTTTGCTGGTACCCATCCAACAGCAAAACGCTTTCAAAAAACAATGGCATATCGGCGCGGCGGTATTGTTACTGGTGCTCTTGTTGACGGCCATCTGGCAATTTACGCCGCTCGGCGAATGGCTGAATAAAGAGAACTTACAATCAGCGGCAGAAACGATTCAACAACAACCGCTGGCACCGCTGATGATTTTGTTGGTGTTTGGTGTTTGCAGCTTGCTGGCGGTGCCAGTGAGTTTATTGATTATCGTTACCGTGGTGACGTTTGGTCCCTGGGCCGGCAGTGCTTACGCAATGGCGGGTTCTTTACTGGGTGGTGTGCTGGGGTTTTGGGTCGGGCATTTGCTGGGTCGCGGTGGCGTCAGCCGACTGGCTGGCAATCGCATTAACCGGCTCAGCCGGCGTTTGAGTGAACAGGGGCTTATAGCGGTGATTACCGTGAGAATTGTGCCGGTGGCTCCGTTTACCGTTATCAATATGGTGGCCGGGGCTTCGCATATCAAATTGCGGGACTTTTTCTGGGGCACTCTGCTGGGCATGTTGCCGGCTATTGTTGCTTTATCGGCTTTTGCTGATTCGCTGGTGGCAACATTAAAACGGCCTGAACCGCAACAACTGGCCATTTTAGCGGCGGTGATTTTAGCAGTGGTTCTGATGACGCTGGGCCTGAAGAAAATTTTTGCGGCAAAGGCGGCCAGAGCTAATAAAGCCCAGGGCTAAGGATGCAGCTAAAGGCAGCCAGTTATAATATTCACGCCTGCATCGGCATTGATGGCCGGTTTGATCCGGCGCGAATCGCGGCAGTAATCCGTGAAATTGATGCCGATATTATTGCATTGCAGGAAGTTGAGCATCACTTGCTGGATAATGAAGATCTGCTTGATTATTTAGCCAGAACGACCGGTTATCAGGCGGTTGCCGGCCCCACCCTGATGCGTGAAACCCGTCACTACGGCAATGCCTTATTAACACGCTTACCGGTAATTCAGAGCCAGAGCCGCGATATTTCCGTTGAACCTTATGAACCACGGGCCGTTATCGAAGCGCAAATACAGGCGGCTGATAAAACCCTAACCGTGATGGCGACCCATCTCGGTTTGTGGCCCGCTGAACGGCGTATGCAGGTGCGGCAACTATTGTTATTACTGGAGCAGCAAAATACTGATATGACGCTGTTGCTGGGTGATTTGAACGAATGGTTTTTATGGGGCCGGCCACTGCGCTGGTTGCATAAGTTTTTCAGAAGTTCGCGACATATCCGCACTTACCCTGCTAATTTTCCGTTATTTTCTCTGGATCGTATCTGGGTATCACCAGAACGTGCGTTACAGCATATTTACAGTCATCGTAGTCAATTAAGCCGGGCAGCTTCTGACCATTTACCAATAGTAACTCACCTCCACATTTGAAATTTATATGCGGGATATTTATTTTGCGCAAACTTATTGCGTGCAATATCCATGTTTAATATTAATTGTTCTGGTTGATAGATGAGGTGGCAGTAAAACAACAAGTTAATGTAAGGATAGGATTTATATATTGTTCTTTGTCTTTCCGGCTTTTCTTAGTCGATCTGTTCCGCAATAAAAAAAATTACATTACAAAAATTTACATTAAAGCTTGAATTCGGGAAAAATTTCCTTTAAAAACCATAGCTGCAGTGTGGTAAAGCAAAAGTTGCCAATTTAAGAAGCAACAAACTTTATTTTTGTCATATTTCAGAGAGGGATGAAGAGATGGAATTCAAACAAGCAAAAAATGCAGTAATGACGTTTCTGCGTGATGAAGAAGGTGCCAGCGGTATTGAGTATGCATTGGTAGCCGCAATGGTTGCTGTTGCTTTGGTGTTGTTTGTGGAACCGGTTCGTACAGCGATCAGTACCGTTTTTACAGACATACAAGAAGCACTTGAAAGTAGCACCACCGAATAACTTGTGAGTGGGCGCTTCAGTTTTTGAGATATTGAGTATCTCACTGATTGTATTGTGGTTAGTTAGCTGTGCATACACTGATATTAAATGGCGAAAAATAGCTAATAGCCTGACGCTTGGTGCCTACTTGCCAGCATTGCTGGTATTAATAATGATGCAACAGACATTATTAGGGGCTTCTGTTTCAGCCGGCTTGTTGGCATGGCTGGTGGCGCTGGTCTTAACTTTGCCTGCTTATGCAGTCAATTGGCTGGGTGCCGGTGATGTAAAAATGCTATCGGTGTTTGGCTTAATGACTGGGCTGCAATTTATGCTGTCCAGTTATGCCGTTGCCGGCATTTTGGCCGGGCTGATTGTGGTTTGTAGTTTGCTGGGCCGGCGCTATATACCCTATTTAAATTTACAGTTGAGCAAATTAGGCTGGCAATTACCTGCCGCCGCAATGATCAACGGCAAATCATTACCGTTCGGCGCTTTATTGGCAGTCGGCGGTTTACTATTACTGGCTTTACATTTAACAGGGATCGTTAATGTGGTTGCAGTTGCATGAAACGCACAAATTTCCCCTGTAAACCAAACGCTCAGAAAGGCGCGGCTGCGATCGAAGCGGCGCTGATGTTTGTCATCTTTTTCAGCCTGTTTTATGCCATTGTCAGCTATTCCTTGCCGTTACTGATGGTGCAGGCATTTAATCATGCCGCAGCGTCTGGCGCGCGGGCCGGTGTAGCTGTTGAACCACAAACAGAGCAATGTGGTAATGGTAGTAATCTGGCTGCTTACACTGCCTGCGTTGACAATCGTGTTAGAGAAGTTGTTGGTGACACATTGGCATGGTTGCCAGCATCGGCCAGCAATGAAGTCCTCAATGAAAATATCGACATTGATTTTGATGAAGCAAATGATCTGTTGAATGTAACAGTCAGCTTTACCGGTTATCGGGATAACCCATTAATTCCGACGCTGACACTGCCGGGCATCGGTGATGTACCAAGATTACCTCAAGATTTAACAGGATCAGCAAGTGTCATGCTTCAGTGGCCTTAAAGCTTGCTGATAATTTAATGATGATAATAAACAGGCAATGGACTGTCATATCGGGGGAGAGTAATGAGTAGTTCTGCTTTAAGGATTGTTGCCGTGTTGCTGGCATTGGGGGCACTGGTACTGGGTTACATGGGCTATCAGGCCAGTCATTCACCAGTCATTAACGAGCCTCCGCCACTGACGGAAAAACCCGCCCCTGAACCGGTTCGTTTGCCAGTGCTGGTCGCTGCGCAGGAGATTGAAACGGGTACGACTCTTAGCGAAGATGATGTCACCACAATCTTTGTTGAAAAGCAGCCGGCAGACAGTTATTCATCGCAGCAGCAAGTGCTGGACCGGCAAACACGTATGCCTGTGGCTGCCGGTGATTTAATTCTCAAAGATCATTTCCATGATTTCAGCCATCTGGTGACGGCGATCCGTCCGGGAGAGCGGGCTATTGCTGTTCGGGTGGATGAGGTGACCGGTGTGGGTGGTTATGTTCAGCCCGGTGATTTTGTCGATGTGTTTCTGTTTCTCGATGCTGGTCAGGAGGTCGGCGACGATAGCTCGGCGCAGCGTGTTTTGTCAGCCGCCCGGGTGCTGGCTTATGGCAATAGTGTTGAGCAAACCGATGTTGAAGCGATTCAGCAAAAAGCGCAGCTAAATAATGCCGACAATACTAAGACTGAAACCGATGCGGATGCCCAAGACCCCGACGGAAACGAAGAAGCCGCAACCGAAGAGCAGGATGAGCCCACCGGCAAGCAGAGTAAAACTGCGGTACTGGCAGTAACCGAAAAACAGGTTTCGGAATTATTGCTGGCGGAATCCACTGGCCGGCTGCGGCTTGCCTTGCTGGGTCCCGATGCGTTGGCAGCCAAAACTCAAGAAGCGGACAAACTAACTGAGTCTGAAAAAGCCGAAGCTGAAAAACAAATGCGGCAAGTTGTGACCTTAGAAAAATTCAAGCCGGAAACCAGCGAAACCGCCAAAGCCCGTCCTGCAACCACACAACGCAGTGCCCAGCCGCCACCGCCGCCACAACCCAAAGTGACCGTACATCGTGGTGTTAATGCCGCCACCATTTCTGTTGACAGGGAGAATTAATATGTCAGGCCAGAGAAAATCGTTAATGCTAAATATGGCCTGGCTCAGCCTGTTGTCACTGTTGGCACCGGTCAGCATCGCTAATGTGCCAATTCAACTGGAAATTGGCATGCAGAAACGCCATACCGTCAATCAGTCGATTGACCGGGTAGCCATTGGTAACCCGGCAGTTGCGGATGTTTCGGTCATTAATGCCCGTGAAATTCTGATCACCCCTTTGGCGGCCGGTACCACCAATCTGACCATATGGCCGGATAAAGGCAAAAATGTTGAGCAGCTGACGTTACAAGTGGTTGCGGCCGGCCAGAGTGCTGATGACAGTTTGCAGCGTTTAGAAGCCGACAGTTTTTCTGCACAGGCAGTGGGAGATGAGATTCAATTAAAGGGCAAAATCCCTTCGCTGGAACAGCATGCTGCTGTCCGGCAGGCACTGAATATTAATGAAGAAAGTGGCATTGATAGCAGCGAAATTACCCACCCTTCACAAGTGCAGATTGATATCAAAATAGTCGAAATTAGTAAAAGCCGTTTGCAATCTGCGGGTTTTTTTCTCGGTAAAGGTTTAAATGGCAATACACCTCGTGCTCTGGGTTCGCCCGGCAGCATTCTTGGCAGCACGGTTCAGCCTGATGGCGGACCCATTTCGCTCCTCGGTAATGGTTTTATTCCCCAAACCGATGCCTTTAATTTGGTTTATGGCAGAGAATCGAATGGCTTACTGGCCGCCTTGTCGGTGCTGGAAGGCAATGGCTTTGCATACACATTGGCAGAGCCCTCGCTGATGGCCATGAGCGGTCAGAGTGCCAACTTTCTGGCTGGTGGTGAATTTCCGGTGCCGGTGCGTGGCGGTGGCTTTGATAACAGTGTGACCATTGAATATAAAGAGTTTGGCGTCAGGGTTGCGCTGACGCCAACAGTACTCGACAGTAACCGGATCGCGTTGAAAGTCGCCCCTGAAGTCAGTGAGCTGGATTTCAATGCTGGTATTGAAAGTGGCGGGGTGACCGTGCCTGCATTGCGTGTTAGACGAACTGATACCACAGTGGCATTAGGTGACGGTGAAAGCTTTGTTATCAGCGGCCTTATCAGCCAGAACACGATTGCCAATGTTGATAAGTTACCAGGGTTGGGTGATATTCCGTTTCTCGGTGCTTTCTTCCGCAGTAACCATCTGGACAGTCAATAACGTGAATTGCTTTTGATTGTCACACCGCGTCTGGTGCAACCGATTGCCCGAACTGCTCAACTGCCGGAACTGCCAGGTGAGCGTTACCGGAATTATGATCCGAGTTTTGCCGAGTTTTTATTTAACGAAAACGGCCGGTTTGGTGAAAAAGCCCCGGTCAACAGCGGATTTTCAAAGTAGAACATTATGGCTAAAAATCAAAAAAGTTCTTTTATCGTTGTGCCCGGAAATGATGCTCAGTTGACATGGCTGCAGGA
>CAMPHB010000047.1 GCA_946885755.1 uncultured Methylophaga sp.
GCCCAATACCGAGAATATCATCAATTATTTATTGGCCTGACTCAGGGGGAAGTGATTCCTTACGCGTCTTTTCACAAGACCGGTTTTTTGAATGAAAAACCTCTGGCCGATTTGCGCGCCGATCTCGGCAAACTGGGCCTCGCCCGGCAAGCGGATAAAAAAGAACCCGAAGATCATGTTGCCGGCTTATGTGATGTGATGCGACTGATTTTGACCGCAAAAGGCACGCCGGTCGTTACGGCCGAGCAGTTTTTTAATCAACATATGGGACAATGGTTGCTTAAGTTTTTTGCCGATTTGCAAAAAGCACCCAGCGCCGAGTTTTATGCGGCGGTGGCCGTGTTTGGCCAACAGTTTTTTACCGATGAAAGCCAGCGCTTTTTAGCGGATTAAGTGGCGTATCTGGCTTGCTGTAAAAGGCTATATGTTGGATAATTCTTATTAATTCAGTTGTCGCAAAGATGCATGGCATCTGTCGTCGTATGTTGTTATTTGATCCGGAGCTCACGATGAGTAATCAGTCTTCAGCATCGCGCAGCCACTTAATGCACCCGCTGACGGCACTCGCCGGTGGTTCAGCAGCGTTTGCATTGAGTAGCCATACAGTCCAGGCAACCCCCGGCCAACAGCCGCAAAAATCCGCTGTGACACCAAAGCCATCCAAAGGCTACCAGCACACCCAGCATGTAGATACCTTCTACAAAACCGCAGATTTTTAAAAGATCGCCGCCATGAAATTAATCAAACGAGATCCTGCCGCCATTATCAGCCGCCCATCGGGCATTAATCGCCGGACGTTTTTAAAAGGCTCGGGGATTGCTGCCGGTGGTGCCGCGTTTATGAGTCTGTTACCGACTGCGATGATTGAAAAAGCCGAAGCAGCAGATAATCACCAGCCTGTTTACGATGATGGTGAAATTAACAGAGTTCATAGCATTTGTAGTCATTGCAGTGTTGGCTGTGGCGTTGTCGCTGAAGTCCAAAATGGCGTTTGGATTGGTCAGGAACCAAGATTCGAACACCCGCTTAATTTAGGTTCGCATTGCGCTAAAGGCGCGTCATTACGTGAACACGGTCACGGTGATAAACGCCTCAAATATCCGATGAAAAAAGTTAATGGCCAGTGGCAGCGGATGAGCTGGGAAGATGCCATTGAAGAAATCGGTCAGAAAATGCTCAATATTCGTGAAACTGCAGGGCCTGATTCAGTTTACTGGCTGGGTAGTGCCAAATTTAGCAATGAACAATCGTATTTATTCCGTAAATTTGCCTCGATATGGGGCACTAATAATGTCGATCATCAGGCACGTATTTGTCATTCGACCACCGTTGCCGGGGTAGCCAATACCTGGGGCTTTGGTGCCATGACCAACTCCTACAACGATATTCATAATTCTAAAGCGATATTTATTATCGGCGCTAATCCTGCTGAAGCGCATCCAGTCTCGTTGCAGCATATTTTCCGTGGTAAAGAACGTGGCGCCCCGGTCATTGTGGTTGACCCGCGTTTTACCCGTACCGCTGCGCATGCCGATCAATTTATTCGGATTCGAAGCGGCACCGATATTCCATTTGTCTGGGGCATGCTCTGGCATATTTTCCAAAACGGTTGGGAAGATCAAAGCTTTATTGATCAGCGCGTTTACGGCATGGAAGAAATCCGTAAAGAAGTCGCGAACTGGCCGCCTGCCGAAGTCGAAAAAGTCACTGGCGCCAAACAAGCGGATGTTTATCAGGCGGCGAAAACCATGGCTGAACACCGGCCGGGCACGGTTATCTGGTGTATGGGGATTACCCAGCACACGGTCGGTAACAGCAACACCCGCGCCTTGTGTATTTTGCAGTTAGCGCTGGGCAATATGGGCGTTTCTGGTGGTGGTACCAATATTTTCCGTGGCCATGACAATGTCCAGGGCGCCACTGATTTTGGCGTGTTGTCGAACAGTCTGCCTGGATACTACGGGTTAGCCGAAGAGGCCTGGCAGCATTGGGCGCGGGTTTGGGATATTGATCTGGACTGGCTCAAAAACCGGTTTGACCAACGCAGCTACGAAGAGGTCGATGGCAAAAAATTGAGCCCGATGTATACCAATGGTATTCCGGTATCACGTTGGATCGATGGTGTACTTGAGGACACTGCCAATATTGATCAAAATGATGCCATTAAAGCGATGGTGTTGTGGGGCCATGCGCCAAACAGCCAGACCCGCGGTACAGAAATGAAAACCGCCATGGAAAATCTGGAAATGCTGGTGATTGTCGATCCTTATCCAACTGTTTCGGCGGTAATGCATGATCGTACCGATGGTGTTTATTTATTGCCGGCGACCACACAGTTTGAAACGCATGGCTCGGTTACCTCATCAAACCGTTCAGTGCAATGGCGTTATAAAGTGATTGAACCATTGTTTGAATCGCTGCCAGATCACACCATTATGTATAAATTTGCTAAGAAATTTGGCATTGAAAAAGAGCTGTGCAAAAACATTGAGGTCGTTGACGAAGAACCAACCATTGAAGATATTACTCGTGAATATAATCGCGGTATGTGGGCTTGTGGTTACACAGGCCAGACGCCGGAACGATTAAAATTACAAGCTGAAAATCTGCATACTTTTAACACAACCACACTGCGCGCCGAAGGTGGCCCTTGTGATGGCGAGTTTTATGGTTTGCCATGGCCGTGTTGGGGCACAGCCGAAATGAAACATCCCGGCACCCACATTTTGTATGACACTTCGATACCCGTTGCTGAGGGTGGTGGGGCATTCCGGGCGCGTTTCGGTATCGAACATGATGGTGTAAATTTATTGGCTGAAGGCTCCTGGTCGGCCGGCAGCGAAATCGAGGATGGTTATCCGGAAGTCAGCGCCGAAATGATTAAAGAGCTGGGCTGGTGGAATGATTTAACGGCGGCAGAACAAGCTGAAGCCGAAGGCAAAAACTGGAAAACCGATCTGTCGGGCGGTATTCAACGCGTTGCTATCAAACACGGTTTATCGCCAGCGGGTAATGCCAAAGCGCGGGCTGTTGTCTGGCAGTTCCCGGATCCAGTGCCGATTCATCGTGAGCCGTTGTATACCAATCGCCGTGATTTGGTCGAAAAATACCCAACCTATGAAGACCGTCGCAGTTTCTACCGGCTGCCGACCCGTTATGGTTCAATTCAAGCGCAGGATTTCAGTAAAGACTTCCCGTTGATCATGACCAGTGGCCGTTTGGTGGAATATGAGGGAGGCGGTGACGAAACCCGTTCTAACCCCTGGCTGGCCGAATTACAACAAGATATGTTTATCGAAATCAATCCGGCTGATGCCAATGATGCCGGTATTAAAAACGGTGAACAGGTCTGGGTTGATGGCCCTGAAGGTGGCTCCATTAAAGTGATGGCCATGGTCACTGAACGTGTTGAGCGCGGCGTGGTGTTTATGCCATTCCATTTTGGCGGTCATTATCAAGGCGAGAGCCTGCGTGATAAATATCCCGAAGGTAGTGATCCGCATGTTCTCGGTGAATCCTGTAATGTCGTCTTTACCTATGGTTACGATTCGGTGACGGCGATGCAGGAAACCAAAGTTTCTTTATGCCGCGTCCGCGCTGCCTGAACACAAGAGGATTTTGAATAATGGCAAGAATGAAGTTTCTCTGTGACGCCGAGCGCTGCATCGAATGTAATGCCTGTGTTACCGCCTGTAAAAACGAGCATGAAGTGCCGTGGGGGATTAATCGTCGCCGCGTGGTGACCATTGATGATGGTATTCCCGGTGAAAAATCGATTTCTGTGGCCTGTATGCATTGCTCCGATGCACCTTGTGCGGCAGTCTGTCCGGTCGATTGCTTTTACACCACCGATGATGGCGTGGTATTGCACGATAAAGATATTTGTATCGGTTGTGGCTATTGCTTTTATGCCTGTCCGTTTGGTGCGCCGCAATATCCGCAGGAAGGCGCTTTTGGTGCCCGTGGCAAAATGGATAAATGTACTTTCTGTGCTGGTGGTCCTGAAGAAGATCACTCTGCGCTCGAGGTCGAAAAATATGGCCGTAACCGTTTAGCTGAAGGCAAACTGCCGCTTTGCGCCGAAATGTGTTCAACCAAAGCCTTGCTGGCTGGTGATGGCGATATCGTTGCTGACTTGTTCCGTAGCCGGGTAGTCCGTCGTGGTGGCCGTCCGGATAACTGGGGTTGGGAAACCGCATACAAGGATTAATGATGAAACGCTTAAGCCTGATTTTTGCTGTTTTATTGCTGAGTGCCTGCTATGAAGACACTGATGTCACCATGCATGAAGCGGGTGTTTATAAAGGCAGCGAAGATAAACACGCGATGGCTGCTGAAGAACGTGCCGATGTACTTAAGCAGCGTTTTAATCAGGTTCAAACGGATCGTTAACCGGAGTCCGCATGTCTGCTAACGCTGCTGTTGCCAATCGTAGTCGTAAATCGGTCGTTGCCATGCTGGTGGTGTTGCTGGCCATTGTTCTGATGCCGCTCAGTGGTTATTTATATGTCAGCCTGACAGAAACCGACAGCACCGCTGAGCAAACCAACCCCCGCGCCGATACCTGGCGACAGGCGCGTGATAATTCAGAAGGGATTTCAACCGTTAAAGGTCAGGAAGCCAATGAGCTGATTCAGGGCGCCGGCCAGAATTGGCGGCAATTACGTAACGGGCCGCTGGCAACCTACGGTAGCTGGCTACTGAGCTTTACTCTTATCGCCATCGCGGCATTTTATTTATGGCGTGGCCAGGTCAAAATCAATCATCCGCGCAGCGGCCAGACAGTCGAACGTTGGACTTTAAACGAACGTCGCCTGCACTGGACTACCGCAACGCTGTTCATTTTGCTGGCAATCACTGGTCTGAGTTTATTGTATGGCCGCCATGTTTTGATCCCGCTCTTAGGGTATCCGGGCTTTTCGGCCTACGCGACAGCCGCCAAGTGGATCCACAATGTGCTCGGCCCGGTGTTTATGGTGACTTTGTTTATCATTCTGATTAAATGGTTTAAGCATAATTTATTCACCAAAGTGGATCTGCAATGGTTTAAAGATTTCGGCGGTATGGTCGGTGACAAGCATCCCTCTGCTGGCAGAATGAATGGTGGTGAAAAAGTCTGGTTCTGGACACTGGCCACTGCCGGTGTGGCGCTGTGTTTCTCAGGTCTGGTGCTGGATTTCCCGAATTTTGGTCAGGAACGTGAAGTAATAATTGTTGCCCATTTATTGCATTTGTTAACGGCATTTGTATTGATGGCGTTTTCGCTGGGGCATATTTATATCGGTACCCTCGGCACTGAAGGCGCGCTGGAAGGCATGACCACCGGTCAGGTTGATACCGCCTGGGCCGAACAACATCATGATTTGTGGCTACAGGAAGTTCGGAATAAGCAATCTGAATAAGCCAGTGGCTGCGCAGAATCGTGCACAGCAGTACCGCATTGAGACTTAAACAGGTATTTAATACGCTTAATTTAAAGCCAGCCTTGTGCTGGCTTTTTTGTGATCAAAATTGGGGCAAATGCACAATACTGAAACAATTCATGCGCGAAATATCATTTACAGATGAAATACACCCCCTGTTTTTGCATCGTCTTAGTGCAATCAAAAGCTGAGCCAGACCAAGGCCCGCACTAATCTGAAACATTCCCTGCCAAACAGTTGCCTAACAACTGTCTATCCTGCTTCACAAGCCACTACCGTCATGGTAGTTTCATTGTTTTTCATTGATGGCATTGACGCCATCGCCAGTCAGAATGTAAAGAGGCAGACATGAGCGGACAGCCCATCAGCGTCCACAAATCAGGTTCCACCCTGAAAAAATCCAGACCTATCGGCAAAGGTCGTCAGGTTGACATGCAAGCGCTGGCTGAAGTGCAGGCGTTACTGGGTGATGAACCACGGCGTAAAGATTTATTGATTGAGCATTTGCACAAAATTCAGGATGCTTATAAACACATATCAGCAGCGCATCTGGTGGCTTTAGCCCACGAAATGAAACTGTCCCGCGCCGAAGTGTATGAAGTGGCGACGTTCTATCATCATTTTGATGTCATCAAAGAAGACCAAACGCCCCCTCCGCAGTTAACCGTTCGTGTATGTGATTCAATGACCTGCGAAATGCTCGGCGCCAATCCATTGATTGAATCGCTGGAACAGGGCATGGGCGATAAGGTGCGTATTCAGCGGGTACCCTGTATCGGCCGTTGTGATAAAGCGCCGGTTGCTGTAGTGGGCATGCAGCCGGTTGAATTTGCCGATACTGACAAAGTCGCCGCGGAAGTCGCTGCCAATAATATCCAGCCGGAAAAGATCGAACCAATCCGTTTTGAAACCTATGTTGAGCAGGGTGGTTATCAAACCTACCAGCAGTGCATGAATGGCCAGATCCCAGTCGAAGATGTGCTGACCAAAATGGAAGACTCCGGCCTGCGTGGTCTGGGTGGTGCCGGTTTCCCGGTCGGCCGTAAATGGCGCATCGTCCGTGACCAGCCAGCGCCCAAACTGATGGCCGTCAATATCGACGAAGGCGAACCGGGGACGTTTAAAGACAAATATTATCTGGACAGAGACCCACACTGTTTCTTTGAAGGCATGCTGATCGCCGCCTGGGCAGTAGGCATTGACGATATTTATGTGTATCTGCGTGATGAATATGCGGCGATCCGTGAAATGCTCGAAGTGGAACTGGTGAAGTTACAAAACGAACCACCGGTGCCGAATATGCCCAATATTTATTTACGCCGTGGCGCCGGTGCCTATATCTGCGGTGAAGAGTCGGCAATGATCGAATCCATCGAAGGCAAGCGCGGTATGCCCCGATTGCGGCCACCTTATGTGGCACAGGTTGGCTTATTTGGCCGGCCGACTCTGGAACACAATATGGAATCGCTGTACTGGGTACGCGATATTATTGAAAAAGGCCCGGAATGCTTGACCCAGCATGGCCGCAATGGTCGTAAAGGGCTGCGTTCATTTTCCGTCAGTGGCCGCGTTAATAAACCCGGTGTGCATTTAGCACCTGCCGGTATTACGCTGCGTGAACTGGTCGATGAATATTGTGGTGGTATGCAAGACGGTCATACACTTTATGGGTATTTCCCGGGCGGTGCATCCGGTGGTATTTTGCCGGCATCACTGGCTGATGTACCGCTGGATTTTGATACCTTGCATGAATACGACTGCTTTATCGGCAGTGCCGCGGTGGTGGTATTTTCTGATAAAGACCGGGCGCGGGATTTGGCGGTCAACGCCATGCGCTTTTTTGAAGATGAATCCTGCGGCCAGTGCACCCCTTGCCGTGTTGGCACCGCTAAAGCGGTGACATTGATGCAGCAGGAAGAATGGGACGCAGATCTGCTCGAAGAGTTGTCACAGGTAATGGTAGATGCCTCAATTTGTGGTCTCGGCCAGGCAGCGCCAAATCCGCTGCGCTGTGTCATTAAGTATTTCCCTGAGGAGCTGAAGTAATGGCCTCGCAACTGCAACAACAAGTCGAGCAAGTGCAATTCACATTAAATGGTGAAAGCATTTTGGCGCGCGCTGATGAAACCATTTTGCAGGCAGCGCAGCGTCAGGGTATCGAAATTCCGCATCTGTGTTATTCCGAGCGTCAGGGGCAGGACGGTAACTGCCGCGCCTGTGTGGTGGAAATTGATGGCGAACGGGTGTTGGCGCCTTCCTGCTGTCGTTATCCCAGCAACGATATGAAAGTACAAACCGACAGTGCCCGTGCCCGCCATTCACAAAAAATGGTGCTGGAACTGCTGAAAGCCGATGTGTCTGAACAACCGCATACCTTAAATTCTGAGCTGGATTACTGGGCCGGTAAGCTGGATGTCAGCACACCGCGCTTTAAACCCCGTCAGCAGGCAAAGCCCGATTTGTCGCATCCCGGTATTGCCGTCAATATGGATGCCTGTATTCAATGTACCCGCTGCCTGCGTGCTTGTCGCGACGAACAGAATAATGATGTGATTGGACTGGCCATGCGCGGCCACCATACCGAGATCATTTTTGATCTGGACGATCCGATGGGCGACAGCACCTGTGTCGCCTGCGGCGAATGTGTTGAAGCCTGCCCGACCGGTGCGCTGATGCCAGCCAACAATGTCGGCATGGTCGAGCCTGATAAACAAGTCGATTCAGTGTGTCCTTATTGCGGTGTCGGTTGCCAGCTGACCTATAACGTCAAAGACAATAAAATTCTCTATGTCGAAGGCCGAGATGGCCCGGCTAATCATGGCCGGTTATGTGTCAAAGGTCGTTATGGCTTTGACTATGTGCATCATCCGCACCGCCTGACCAAACCATTGATTCGCCGTGAAGGGGTGCCGAAATCAGCAGACTTTGAGTTTGATCCCAA
>CAMPHB010000048.1 GCA_946885755.1 uncultured Methylophaga sp.
ATTTCAGCCCGTTGCGATAGCAGTACCAGCCTAAAACCGGCAACGCCAGCGTCGCCGCAATGGCCAGATATGAAAACACCAGAACCGGCTCATAAAAACCGGCAAAGCGCAGTAGTACGGCTGCTATCAATAGCCCCTGAAAGCCCGTCAGAAAACGGTTAAGCAGCGGTGCATCATGGCGTAATTCAAGGAATTTTTTACTGAACTGCACTGCCAAAAACACAAACAGCAAAAACACCAGATGAAAGCCCTGATTGTGTAACCACGGTGAAGACGGCCATAAATACTGATAGCTGAAACCGCTCAGACAGCCCCACATCAACACATTGGCAGATAAATACAGACTGTAAACAGCAAACACCGACGACCGCAGTGATAACGCCAGCAAAGCACTTATCAGAATCAGCGCCAGACAGGCGCCAAAATACAAGCCGTAATAAAACTGTTCCTGCTGATGTTGCTGGTTAAATTGCTGCTGCGTCGACAATAAAAACCGCAGCGTCACCGAATCCGCCTGGTACATCATGACTTTTATCACCAACTCGGTTTGACCACCGGCTGTTGTAGTCGCCGGATACGCCAGATTGCGGTAATGCAGCGGCCGGCTGTGAAACGGCTGCCAATCAGTGAGCAGCGTTTGTTGCCAGTCACCACCGGCATCACGGGCATGAATATCAATCACATCGATATACGGCGTCTCATGACTAAGCACCCAATCTATGGCTTCAGTAGTCGGATTTTGCAGGGTTAATCGCAGCCAGAACGGCTTATCAGTGATACCGCGGTTGAGTTTATCCGCAGTGAGCGGCACAAACCGGCCAGCTGACATATCTCCTAGTAATTTTTCCGTGCTGAGATCTTCGGCGGTGGCCAATTGCATAAACTGCCAGACTTCCAGCTGCTGTTGATTGCTCTGTAACTGATAAACAGCCGGGTTGTCCCGCGCCGACAGCGGTGTCGTCAACAAAGCAAATAACAGTGCCGGAACCACCATCCGGCAATAATTTTTAAGCATATTGCGCCACAATATCCTGTAGTTTCTGCCCGGCCATCTTAACACTGCGCAAATGATCGGCCAGATCCGGCGAGTCGTTCTCCAGCGCGGCTTTCACAGCCTGCGCTGCATCATGCATTTGCTGGTGCAGATGCGTGAGGCTATTCAGAAAATCGGCTTCCAGTACCCGTTGCTGGCGCAGTTGTGCTAAATAAATGCCGCAATGACATTGTCTTGCATCCATTATCGGTAAGCTGACTACCTGGCTACTAAGATTGGCACAATTCTGTATCTGCGACAGCCAGCGGCTGGTGATCAAGGACCACAAACGCAGCGCCCTTTGCGCCGGGCTTAAAGCTTCAGCAGCCAGATCCAGCCATGGCTGCGGCGGCTGAAAATGATCCAGCCAATCGGTTAACACATCTGACGGCATCGGCTTGGCAATGGCATAACCCTGCGCCAAATCACAGTTAAGCAACAGCAGCATTTTGCCGTGATCCAGACTTTCCACACCTTCAGCGACGACCTGCCGGTTAAATGCCCGGGCCAGTGCGATAACGCCGTCAATAATATTGAAATCATTGGCGTCATCCAGCATATCGCGGACAAAACCCTGATCGATTTTGACGCTGTTGGCGGCCAGATGCCGTAAATGGGTCAGCGACGAATAACCGGTGCCAAAATCATCCAGCGCCACCTGCACACCCAGTTGCTCGCGACAGGTGCGCAGGATCTGGCTAATGGTGCGCACGTCGCCCAGTGCACTGGTCTCCAGAATTTCCAGTTGCAGCCGGTTGGGCGGAATATGCGGATATTCGGCCAGCAGTTGCTGCAGATTGTCGGTAAAACCCGCCGTTTGCAGGTGCGGGGCGGCGATATTAATGCTGACAAATACATCATGGCCGGCGTTTTGTAAGGCAGCTAATTGCTGCAGCGCATGGCGGATCACCCAGTTACCGACCAGGATTTCCAGTTCAGTACCGTTAATCGCCGGTAAAAAAGCCGCTGGTGACAGTAAGCCTTTTTGCGGATGCTGCCAGCGCAGTAAGGCTTCTACGCCGACCACTTTGCCGCTGCGCATATTGATTTCCGGCTGATAAAACAAGGTCAGCTGATTGTCGTTGATGGCCTGCCGCAGCTCACCCAATAAGGCATGTTTTTCAATGGTTTGCCGGTTTTGTTGCGGATTAAACAACCGGTAGGTATTACGACCGGTCAGTTTCGCCTGATACATGGCCTGATCAGCATGCCGCAGCAGGGTATCCAGATCAGCATCATAGAGCGGATAAATAGCCACGCCGCTGGATGCGCTCAGTTTGAGTTGCAAATTGCCGATTTGATAGGGCTCTGCCAGCGCTTCATGAATCCGCATCAGCATGCGTTCACACTGGCTATAAGACTCCAGATCGCGAAATAAAATGGCAAACTCATCACCGCCAAAACGTGACAGCGTGTCCTCTTCACGAACGTTTTCGTTAAGCCGTTTCGCCACCTGCATCAGCACCTGATCGCCGATATTATGACCATGGGTATCGTTGATAGGCTTGAAGTTGTCCAGATCCAGAAAACACACTCCCAGCCAGGTTTGTGTGCGTTTGCTGTGGGCCACCGCCTGCACAAAACGATCGGCAAACAGTACCCGGTTGGGCAGCTTGGTCAGCACATCGTAATGGGCCATTAACTCCAGCGTTTCCTGCTGCTGTTTGGTTTGGGTAATATCAGAAAACAGCCCGACATAATGCTGGCTGTCACCGTCAGCACTGGTCATCGCCGAAATGGTCAGCAACTCTGCATACAATTCACCGTTTTGCCGGCGGTTCCAGATCTCACCCTGCCAGTAACCATGGTGTTGCAGATCCCGCCACATGGCCGCATAAAAATCCGCATCATGTTTGCCGGATTTGAGCAGGCTGGGTTGCTGGCCTAGTGCCGCCTGCCGCGGGTAACCGGTAATGGCGGTGAACGCCGGGTTGACATCCAAAATGGTGCCATCGGTAGCGGTGACCATAATGCCCTCATGGGCCTGATCAAACACTTGGGCAGCAAACCGTAATTGCTGTTCTGCGGCTTTGCGGACGGTGATATCGTAGACCACCAGCAGCAACTCATCACTGAAAGCATCCTGCAACGTCGACAGGCTCAATAGCGCTACTTTCTGGCTGCCATCGTCACAGTGGATCCTGATTTCACCGACATCCTGCGGCAACAGACCGACAGCCAGCGAGCCCTCACACCATTTATCGATCTTCTGAATAAAAGCCGGGGCAATATCCGTTTTTGCCCACCAGTCATCCAGAAGCGGCAAGTCTGCAAGCTGATAACCATAAATTTTGGTAAACGAGACATTGATAAAACTGAGCTGTTTTTTACGGTTAATCAGCAGGTACGGGATAGGTGAACTTTCAATCAGGTTACGGAATTTGAGATTCGCCAGTGACGCGGTAAACATAAAACGGATAAATGCCGTCAACAGGGCAAATACTGCCAGGGCAATACCAAAAATCAGGATGCGCGTCTGCCAGATCAATTGACTGTTGAACTGCCAGCCGCCTATGGGCTGCGCCGCCAGTTGCCAGTGACCATCAGGCAAATCCAGCTGCATGGTTAATTTTGGCGCATCGAATAAAGCCGGCTGACCCCACACCATGGCACCAGCTTCCCCCAGACCATCTTTGCCGCGGATCGCCAGCTCAATCGGCAAGTCATCCTCAATCAGGCCTGAGGCTTTAAAAAATGCATCACTGTCGATGACCGCTGAAATAATGCCCCAGAACTCATCATCCTGCTGACGATCCAAAAATACCGGGATCCGCGTGATAAGTCCGTTGCCGCCCTGACGTAATTGCAGCGGCCCGGCCAGCACCAGTTTGCCGGTGATCCTGGCCCGTTCCGCAGCGGCAAATTGTTCGGGGATCTGCCGGTAATCAAGGCCGATCGCCTCTTCATTGCCTTGTACCGGATACATGTACTGAATCACCATATCCGGCGCGGCAGCAATATTACGCAGCTGATTCTGGCCGTTGATCAAATGCGCCATGGCGATTTCAAATTCTGCCTGGGTCAGCTCAGGGTTAACGGCAAATAAGCCCGGCAGCCCGCGCACTATCTGAATATGGTTTTGCAGATTGGTGACCAGCCGGTTGTGATAAAAGCTCAAATGTTGCTGGGTCTGGGCAAACAACGCGCTGCGGTAGCGATCCTGCACCACATAATTCACATACACCGCAGCCACCAGCATCAATATGCCTATCACAGCAATCATGCTATTAAATAAGTTCTTGCTGGCGGTCAGGCGACGCATCAACAGATTCCGGCAGTCAGGCAATTCGGCCTGTAAGCGCAATTAGCTGGCACGCAACTCCTGTTGCTGTGCATTTTTATTGGCATCTCCATAAATAACGACACGATCACGACCTTGTTTTTTGGCGGCATACAGTGCTTTATCAGCCAGCATTAAGGGGTCGTCAAACTCGCTGACATTGTCTTTGCTGACTACCATGGCACCAATGCTGATAGTGACCCTGATAAGCAGCCCCCGGTAATCATGACTGCTACGCGCCACCAATTGGCGTAGCCGCTCGGCAATCAGTTCCAGTTGCAGGGCATCGGTATCGGGCAACAATAAGAGAAATTCTTCGCCGCCATAGCGGCCGATAAACGCATCTTTGCGGATATTGCGTTCCAGCTTCTTGACCACCGATACCAGCACTTCATCACCAGCACGATGACCATACTGATCATTGACCTGTTTAAAATGATCAATATCCACCATCAAAATCGCCAGCGGCATACCCTGACGGCCGACGCTGGCCAGTAATTTATCTAATAACTGCAGAATCAGCCGCCGTGACTGTACCCCGGTCAATGAATCCTGGGCGGCGATATTTTCCAGATCGGCGCGCAGTCTGTCCTGACTGAGCACAATCAGTCCCAGCGCAATAAACACCAGCGCCAGCAGTTTCACCAACAAATAAAACGCCTGGCTGCCCTGATAGGCAAAAATCGACGTTTCGGCAATATCCAGCTGATGCAGCAGACTTTCCAGTCCGCGTAACAAACCGGCAAACATTGACACCAGCAATGCTACCGCCACTATCCACTCACCTGCCTGCCAGGATTTTAGTGGCCGATCCCGCAGCACTGACAAGGTCATGTTAAACACAATCAGCATGCTGAGCATGACCACCGTCATCCGACCGTTAAAGCTCGGTATGACAAAGGTAAACAAAATAAAGCCTGCCAGACACCAGCAGAGATAATACTGATAAAAATGCCAGCGCCGGCGCAGCCCATTAAGCTGCGCCATACCATCGTAAATCAGCAATATAGCCAATGCCAGCGCCATATCGGCAATAACAATGGTGATAAAGTCCGGCAATTTGCCACGCAAAAACAGTAAGAAAGCAAATACAGAATAGGCCGCATAGGAAAAGGCAAACGCTTTCAGGCCATTGACCACATCACCGGTGCCCCGGGCGATAACGAAAAATACCGCTGTCATCAAAACTGAAAACAGCAGCGAAATTTCGAACAACGCTCTGGCATCAAGAAAGTTGATCATCCGTATTCCTGTGGCTTTAATGCCGGCTCTGGCGTCAGCTTTTCGCAGACGCAACAAATATCCTTTTGGCTGCCAAAACTAACTTTTAACAGGTTAAAAATACCATTACTTTGGCAATCTGTCGGCCTTCACATTTTTGTGAACCAATTCAAAAAAATCAAGCTCGTTATCTGATGCCTTATCGAGCAACATTTTGCCGTTTAACAGCAAACGATAAAAATGCCGGTTTTATGAATGATTGGGCCGATTTTTTGTCACTTCTTTGTCAGGCCGACAATTTGTGATACAAACAAAGCTAACGGCACTTTTCCTAACCCCGGCGCTCAAGGAATCATTTCGCCATGAAAACATCTGATCTGCTGGTTAAAGCACTGGAAAACGAAGGTGTGGAATATATCTTCGGTATTCCCGGTGAAGAAAACCTCGATCTGCTCGATTCGCTGCAACATTCTTCTATCAAACTGATTGTCACCCGCCACGAACAGGGCGCTGGTTTTATGGCCGCCACTTACGGCCGGCTGACCGGCAAACCCGGTGTCTGTTTATCGACGCTGGGTCCCGGTGCCACCAATCTGGTGACGCCGGCCGCCTATGCACAGCTCGGCGGTATGCCAATGCTGATTATTACCGGCCAAAAACCCATTAAAGCCAGCAAACAGGCACTGTTTCAGATCGTTGATGTGGTCAATATGCTGCGGCCGATTACCAAATACACCAAACAACTGGTGCACGGTAATACTGTCGGCGCGGTGGTGCGCGAAGCCTTTCGCATTGCGGTACAGGAGCGCCCCGGCGCCGTGCATATTGAATTGCCGGAGGATATTGCCGCCGAAGAAGTCACCGAACGCATTTATACCGTCGAAAATATCCGCCGCCCGGATGCCGATAACACCACCATTAAAGACGCGCTGAATATGATCCGCGAAGCGCAGATGCCGCTGCTGTTAATCGGTGCCGGCGCCAACCGCAAACGCGCCAGTAAAGCTTTGACCCGCTTTGTCGAAAAAACCGGTATTCCGTTTTTTAATACTCAGCTTGGTAAAGGCGTCATCGATGAGCGTCATGACAGCTATCTGGGCACGGCGGCGCTATCTGAGTCAGATTATTTGCACTGCGCCATTGACCGGGCTGACCTGATTATTAACGTCGGCCATGATGAAGTGGAAAAACCGCCGTTTTTTATGAAAGACGGCGGCGCCAAAGTTATTCATATTAACTTTCATGCAGCGGAAGTGGATCCGGTGTATTTCCCGCAACTGGATGTGGTCGGCGATATTGCCACCTCAATTAACCGGCTGTCCGACGCGTTGAATCCCCAGCCACAATGGGATTTTTCGTATTTTTACCGGGTAAAACAGGAAGTACGCAAACGTCTCGGTAATTACAGTGACGACTACCGCTTCCCGGTCTTGCCGCAAACCACCGTGACCACGATTCGCGAAGCACTTGGCGAACAGGATATTCTGGCGCTGGATAACGGCCTGTATAAAATCTGGTTTGCCCGTAACTATCCGGCCTACGATAACAATACGCTATTGCTCGACAATGCCCTGGCGACCATGGGCGCCGGCCTGCCCAGTGCCATGATGGCAAAGTTAATTCATCCGGAACGTAAAGTTATGGCGGTCTGTGGTGATGGCGGCTTTATGATGAACTCGCAGGAACTGGAAACCGCCGTGCGGCTCAAGCTGGATCTGGTGGTGGTGATCCTCAATGACAATGCCTACGGCATGATCAAATGGAAACAGCAGGGTATGGGCTTTAAGGATTATGGCCTTAATTTTAATAATCCGGACTTTGTCAAATACGCCGAAAGTTACGGTGCTCACGGCCACCGGCCCAGCAGCTACACCGAGTTTGAAAAAATGCTCCGCGAAGCACTGGATGCCGGCGGCGTGCATTTAATTGATGTGGCGGTCGACTACTCGCTGAATCATTCCATCCTCAATGAGGGTCTGAAACAAAAATTGTGCATTTTATAAGGAGGCATTATGTCTGCCGCTGCCCACTATCCTTTGCAAATCCCCGGCGTCAGCCAGAGCAAAGGCCGGCAAGTTGAGGTAACCAACCCTTATTCCGGTGAATTACTGGCAACGGCCGATACCGCTGATGCCGCCGCTGTCGAACAAGCCTTAACCACGGCTTATCAATTATTCCGCGATCGGCAAAAATGGCTGTCAGTGCCACAGCGTTTGCAAATTCTCGAAAAAGCCATGGGCATGATGCAGGCCAAAGCCGATGAACTCGCTTATGCCTCAGCCGAAGAAGGCGGCAAACCGCTGATTGATTCACAGGTAGAAATGGCCCGCTGCATCGACAGTATCCGCCATTGTATTGATACGCTGCGCCACCAGACCTCACATCCGGTGCCGATGGGCGTCAATGCCGCCTCACAACACCGCATGACCATGATGCAAAAAGAACCGATTGGTGTGGTGGTGGCGATCAGCGCCTTTAACCATCCACTAAATTTGATTGCCCACCAGGTAGGCCCGGCGATCGCAGCCGGTTGCCCGGTGATTGTTAAACCGGCCGAAACCACACCTTTGTCATGCTTTCGCTTAGTGAATATTTTTCATGCCGCCGGTTTGCCCGCTGAGTGGTGTCAGGCCTTACTGACTGACAATCATGATATTGCCGAGCAACTGGCGACCGATAAGCGGGTAGGCTTTTTAAGCTTTATCGGCAG
>CAMPHB010000049.1 GCA_946885755.1 uncultured Methylophaga sp.
TTGTCGCAGTGGCCGGACTGATTAAATCCATATACCAGCCGGAGTTAGCCGTCCTGTGAATCTGATTATCAGAGGTGACCCGATATTCAAAACCACTTTCTTCTTGCTCGACTTGAATGGTTTGCTGTAATAAATCACTGCGATCAAAGGCATCAAGAGTATTGGCATTACGATCCCAGATACCATAAAAACTTTGGGTCACCTGATTATTACGGCTGTTATCACCGACTTCAAAATATTTACCGGTGCCGAATAACACCTGATAACCGCTGGAGGTAGGATGATTGACTACTACCGGTCTTGAAGTGATTGGCTGGACATTACCAGCATTACAGTTGTTACCAGCACAAGCAGTGAAGATGGGTAATGGATTGTTGCCTTGTTTATAAGCAAAGTCCCAGCTGTTGGCATTGCCGGCAGAAATATCAATTTTCCACATGTTGCCGAATAAGTCGCCGGCATAGATAAAGTCGGCAACCTGATCGCCATTGATATCGACTGCTGAGGGTGTTCCAAGACCATTCGGCCGGCTGGCACCGGTTGGATCTTCTGCAGCGCCGGTTTTGGTATCAAACCTCGCAATTAAGTTACCGTTGGCCAGATTCACCAGATACAAAACCGCGTCGCCATCGCTGCTATCGCTATTTGCACCATCGCCGTCGTTATCAAAAGTGTTGTTATAACCGCCACTGAATAAGGCCGCCCAGACACCATTTTGCAGACGGATAATACTGGGATCACCGTAAGTAAAGCCGAGGTCTTCATCATCACGATCAGTAAATTCCCATAGCACCTGATCTGCCGCACTTGCCTCAGTGTCAAAGTCACCCGGATTCGTCACATCCAGTGCAAATACACCCTGACCACCACCATTTAAGCCTGACACCAGTACCGAGCGCCACGCACCATTAATAAAGGCATCAACAATTGTCGGGCTGCCATCAACAAAGTATTTGTGATTGTAGTTCGGGTCGGTCAGTTCATTTAAGCGCGGTAAAACGGCATTGGGAATATAGGCGAACTCTTCCCGTCCGGAACCAGCATTAAAGGCATGCAGCATACCGTCATTAGCGCCGACAAAAATCAGCGGATCACGATCTAAATAATCTGCCCGGAATTCTGAATAAGGGCTGGCATTTTCAGCAGCACCGGTGCCCCAGTTATCCCGGTATCTTGAACTGGGTGCACCCAGATAGGCCGGGGCCGAGTTAATGATGTCACCGAGGCGATTACTGCGACTGCGGAAAGTGCCACCATTAACGGTCTCATTACTGGCATTACCACGAATATAGCTTAAAACGGCCTGATTATTGCCGAGTTGTTCTTGCTGAGTATTATTCAATGCATTCCAGCGAAATCGTTGCCCATCGCTACCATCCGAGGTCACGATAATTCGCTGACCGGGATTTGGGATATTGTCTGAGGCATCCCAGGCAATGGAGCCGAGTTGCCCATCACTTTCAACATTAAACGCCAGTAGCTGACCGCTCCAGTCGCCACTGTCAAAGCGTGCCTGATAGATACGGCTATTGTCGGCAACGGTTCCCGAATTCAGTGCCACCGAGGACGCGGAAGACGTTCTGTCAGCAATATTAGACAGAATATCGGTCAGGGAATCGGCAAAGGTTTTGGCATCGGCGGCGTTGAAAAAATCACCGCGGCTGTTAACGGCGGCATGCAGCAAGTCGTCCAGCCTTGCCGCACATTCCGTGCCGGTACAGTTGGTACTGTTAGGGCTGGTGTTTGGCCAGTTAATCGTATCGTTATTATTAATGGCGGCAAAAGCTTCCTCTTTATCAACTGAACCCGACACGCCAAAGCCAATACCGAACGTCACCATATGTTGCCAGAAGGCTTCATTTAACGGGCTGGTCGAGACCACGTTATCCAAGTCGGTGCGTAAATCCCGATTCCAATAGTACATGGCGACGTCGGCAAGGGTGTTGCTGTAGCTATCGCTGAATGGAGATTCGGGCGTGTACTGAAAAGTCTCACCATCGGGACTGGTGATCGTATTACCGCTGCTGCCATCAACATTATTTCTGGCAGCATTGGTACTGGCATCAAAATCATTGCCACCACTCCAGTAGCCATCGGTCATCAGAATGCTATAGTTCTGCCGGCAGATTTGCTGCTCACCACCAATTTCACCGGGGGTATCACTCCAGGGACCTTCATCATCGTCGCGGGAAAAATACTGACCGGCATCATCCAGTGCTTTACGCAGCGGCGTACCTAACGCAGGAATATCCCGGGTATACAACTGGTCAAAAAAGTTATCGCGGTCATCCCCGGCAAACGCCCGGATACCGCTGACGATGGTTGAGGTGTTTTTGCCGTCGATATCACTGCTGGATTTGTTTATCGCGCCGAAGCCAATACGGCTGTTTATGCCCTGCAGCGAAAAAGCCTTACCGATACCGGCACGTGCTGCGAGGATCCGGGAGCGATAATAGGTGTACCAGTTGGCAAAATTCTGAATTTCCTGCGCGTAGGTACAGGTGCCGTTATTACAATCATCGCGGGCGATGCGACCCTCTCCCGAATAACTGTTTATCGAAGAGCGAATTTCAATCCGATCATAGTTATCAATATTCCAGCGATCACCGCCATTGTAGGTGTAGTAGGTTGCCGGCCAGAAAGTGAAGTTATTGAAAAAGCCTGAAGCACAATCACCATCGTCATAACAGGCACGCCAGTAATTATTATTGTATCTCCCGTTGGTAACAGTCAGGTTCCGGGCAATACTATTTACATCACCGTTACCCGGACAGTTACCTGTCTGCTCAGGGTTATGAAGCGCACAACTGGCACTGGCATTTGGGTAAAGAGAGCCATCGGAGCGAACCCAGGGAGTATAGGTAACAGCCGGATTGTAATAAGTTGTGTTGAACTGTGCCGATCGGGTCATTGCGGCATAAGCCTGATCGGTGCGCGGATCGGTGGTCTGAATAAAGTTATCAGCGTAGTCACTATCACCATAAACATTATCAGCGCGCGGAAAAACAAAACCGCCATAAGTTGTAGTGCCGTTCAGCGCCAGATCATCTGGTGTGACTTCCAGCATCATCGAACCGGAATCATCAATAATAAACATTATATTCGGGGCAACACTGCCGCCAAGATATAGCGGCGTATTACTTAATTCGAGATTGGCGGCAACAGCATAGGTACTTTGCAGAAAAAGGCAAACGCCCAGGCTGATTTTTAATTTACTCAGATACATGGGCTAATACCTTTTAGCCGTGGTGCTTTGCAGCAATACCCGGGACTGGTCACTGCCCCCTGTGCCTTTGGCGGTGATCCGGTAAAAAACTCTGCCGGCATCGGCATTACCATCACCCACCACCAGATCATCAGAAATATACTGGTGGTATTCGGTGATGGTCAGTGGTGATGAATTAACATTATCGATGTTTGGAGCAAATGCTTCGCTGTTGGCTGTCCACCATGCAGCATTTCGGTTAGGTTCCTGCCACCAGCCGATAGCATTGTTAGTAACAGGATCTAAAGTATCGGCATTCCATACGCGGTTACTGCCATCGTCAGTTGGCAGTGGTTCGGTTGCCTGTGACATCAACCAGGTCTCGGCATCACGCAAAGCAATTTCTGCAGCCTGAAAGGCCAATGTCTGGTCACGGCTATTAGCAGCCATTTTTTCTTCAAGTAGACCGGTTCGCATGGCAGTAATGCCCAGAATAGTCATTAACAACAGCATGATTAAGCTGATAATCAATACTGCGCCGCGTTGAGTATGGTTAATTGTGGTCATCAGGGCACCCGGTTACGTAAGGTGACGGTGCGGGAGAAAACGGAACGAATCCGGTTATCAGCAGCAGTGGTATTGGTACCATTAAAAAAGTAGGTTTGCGGGCCATCAACGCGCAGGTTGTCTTCCAGGCTGAATAATAAAAGTTCAAATTGAACGCTGACGACATCTCCCCAGTCGGCAACAGCATTGGCTGTCAGGTAACGATCGGCAGATCCGTCAAGATCATCATCAACACCATAGCGTAATTGCATTGACTCGACGCCTTCGATCAATTCTTCAGCATTATTGTTGCCTTGTCGCCGATATAAAGCCTGAATCCCACGGGGGTTGTTACGGATATAAAAGCTGGTGGTTTCTATCTTGTTGATCCAGCCATCTTCATAGTTTTTGCCCAGTTCAGTCGTCGCATTACCGGGTGTACCATTACCAGTATTATGAGCCAGAGAGCCTGATGTATTCGGGTTTGCCGATGTTATCTGAAAAATCGCCGCATCCAGACAATCGGTGACCATGACAATATCAAAGCGCTCCAGACCATTATTGGCATTCACCTGAATATTGGCTGACCCGGGCGGGGTGCCACCGGGATGTTGGGTGACTTGGATGGTGGGTTCATTGATAGCCCGGATGGTTAATACATCAGATCCGCTCAGAGGCTGGGTGATGGCGGCATCCATAGCCGGTGTCCAGTTGTTATTGCCGGTGGCTTCTTTGCCTTCTATGGCCGTTTCAAAATTCCATAAATAATTATTCGGGGTGTTCAGTGTGTTGTTGACTGCAACACCAGATCTTGTCGCACAGCCAAAATAGCCAGCATCTAAAATGCCATTGGTCAGCACTTGCATGGCGTAGCGGCCATTTTCCTGAATTCTGGCATTGGCATCCTGCACCCGGTACATTTGCCTTGCACCGAGGAAAATTTCAATCACTGCGGCAATCACCACCAGCGCCAAAACCATCGCGATCATCAATTCAATCAAAGATAAACCGCGTTGATTGTATTTATTGGGCCGCATCACAAAGCACCCGAATAGGCGAACTGTGTGGTGCCTAAGTCATCGTCTTCTTGTATTTCGGTCCAGCTGACGGTGACATCGCAGATAAATGGCTCATCTGGGTCAAAAGCATTACAACTGATTTCTCCATCACCTTGTGGCAAAACGGCAGTAATTTGTTGCAGCCACTGTGCAATATCAGCATCAGCAATAGTATCAGTGCTATTGGGTGGATCGGCGTCAATAGCAATTGCATAATTACCGTTCTGAGCGGCAAAGCGGTTAGCGCGCATTCTATCAAGCATATCGGCCGCCAGAACGGAAGCCTGACTGCGAAATTCGGCACTTTGATTGTGTTTAAGTGAGGTGATTTGCAAATGGGCGAGGCCCAGCAGGCCTATACCCAGAATCAGTACGGCAATCATGACTTCCAACAGAGTAAAACCGGACTGAGATGTTTGCTGATTCAGGGGCATGCGTTAACCCCTTGTTCAACGATTGGCCGGCCAGTGTTGTTAATGACCACAGAGCGGGCTTGTGCGGGGTCGCCGACAGCATCACAAAGGCGAAAGCTGTCATTAGCGAGACCGCCGGAACTGGTAGACATACCGGTAGGCAAAAAAGCCAGCCAGACAGCGTAACTGTTACCAGTACGTAATGTCAGCCCATCTGATAGTGGCGGTGTTGTTCTGAGCAGACAATCCTGTTCAAGGCTGCAGTCTGTTACAGCCGGGTCACCATCAAACTGGCCATCCCTGTCCCAGTCGGTAAAAACTTGCCAGCCATTATCCCAATTCTGATTGGCATTACCATTTCGGCGGATTGATACCTGAACACCTCGGTTAACCGCTTCACTGCGGGCGAGCTGCAAAGTGCCCAGTAAATTATTTGCCTCGGTTGCCAGCCGGTTTTCACGGATAATCTCTGCAAAACTCGGCGCAGCTAGGGCAGCACCAATCCCTATCAGAACAACAACAATCATAAGTTCTATTAAAGTAAATCCATGATCAGATGTTTGTTTTTCAAACATAGGCGATTCCTTTGCTATTAAAACCTTTTAGCGTTTAATGCACCGATGGTCAAGTAAACCGGCCACGTTTTTAGTGGTAGTAGCACGCTAGTGGTGGCCAGTTACCTTATAAATTGGTCTATAGCGGACCTGTTTGATGTAAATTCAATATTCTTTAAGCAAGCGGCAAACCCTGCCGCTATGGTTTTGCCACTTTTGCCGCGCAGACTCTAAATCAATGAATTTGCTTTAAAAACTACTTCTGGCACAGATGCTGCTAATTGATTTGCATCGTTTATTTGTGGCAGGAGTCTGTCGATGGCAATCAACTTTGATAATGCATTGGGTATTCATGCTGAAGCCTTGAAAGTCCGCACGCAGCGGGCGGAAATGCTGGCAACTAATCTGGCTAATGTCGATACGCCGAATTTCAAAGCCAAAGATATTGATTTTCGGGAAGCTTTAAAAGCGGCAACTGCTGGCCAAAGCGGTAATCTCAATACCACCCATCAAAAGCATATTCCGCTCACCGGCAATGGCCCGGAAAACCCGCAAGTGCAATACCGGACAACGGTTCAGGACTCGCTGGATGGCAACACAGTGGATGAGCAAATCGAACAGGCACAGTTTATGCAAAATGCTGTGCAGTATCAGGCAACCCTTGAGTTTTTAGGCGGTAAGTTTCAAAGCCTGACCAAAGCATTACGCGGAGACTAAGCATGTCCTTATTTAACATTTTTGATATCGCCGGCAGCGGCATGAGTGCCCAGTCACTACGCCTTAACACCACGGCCAGTAATCTCGCAAATGCCGATAGTGTCAGCAGCAGCTATAACGACACTTACCGTTCACGTCAGCCGGTTTTTCAGGCGGTGCTGGACAACTTTGATCAGGGGTATAAACAAGGCTCAGTCAAGGTTAATGGCATTACCGAGAGTCAGGCACCGATCCGGCAGGAATACAATCCGGCGCATCCACAGGCCGATGAAAATGGCTATATCTATCATTCTAATGTCGATACGATTGCCGAGATGGCCAATATGATGTCGGCGTCACGTTCGTATCAGAACAACGTGGAAATCGCCAATACCTCTAAACAACTGTTGCTGCAAACGTTGCGGCTCGGTGAATAACAGGAGATTTGCAGATGGCAATTGATGGTGTTGGCAATAATCCTTATGCCTTTTTGAATGGCACAACGTCGGCTGATGAAAGCAATAAAAGCAATAATCCCGGCCAATTAGCCATGGAAGATTTTATGGCACTGATGACTACCCAGTTACAAAATCAGGATCCGCTTAAACCAATGGAAAGTGGCGATTTTCTGGGGCAGATCGCGTCATTCGGTACCGTCAGTGGTATCGCTGATTTACAAAACTCGTTCTCCAGTTTTGCCAAGGCGATGCAGTCTGATCAGGCTTTGCAAGGCTCATCTCTGGTGGGTCGCAGTGTGCTGGTGCCGTCTTCAATCGGCACGATGGCACCGGATCAGCCATTAAAAGGCCAGATCAATGTGGCGGAGCCGGTCACGGATTTAAAAGTACAGATTTATAACGAAGCCGGCACCTTGGTGAAAACCATGGAAATGGGCTCAGCTTCAGGCTACACCAACTTTGTCTGGGATGGCCTGAATGAAAGCGATCAGCCTATGCCGCCGGGCATTTATCAGTTCCGCGCCACTGGCACGGTTGATGGTGAAAATAATGCCTTTGCTACGGCCACTGTCGCCCGTGTCGATAGTGTTTTGGTGGGCTCCGGCAGTCAGGGTTTAACAGTCAATTTGGCAGGCATCGGTTCAGTGCCATTTAACGAAGTACAAGAAATTATTTAAGGAGTAGGGGCTATGTCATTTAGTACAGCTTTGAGTGGTTTGAATGCGGCCACCGCCGATCTTAATGTCAAATCCAATAATATCGCTAACGTCAATACCACCGGTTTTAAACAGTCACGTGCTGAGTTTGGCGATGTATTTGCCGTTTCTGCATTTGGTACCACCAGCAAAACCGCGACTGGTAACGGTGTGGTATTGCAGAATGTAGCCCAGCAGTTTAATCAGGGTAATCTGGAATTTACCGATAATTCGCTGGATCTGGCGATTAGCGGCGAGGGCTTCTTTGCGCTGGCACCGGAACTGGGCAGCGGTGAGGTGATTTATACCCGCGCTGGTGAGTTTAATGTCAACAAAGACGGCTATATCGTCAGTAACGAAGGTTGGTTTTTAAGAACTTTCCCGGTAGATGCGGCGGGTAATATTGCCGCCACCAGCATGACGGCAACCGGTCCGATTCAGCTGCCACCATCTGTCGGTGCGCCTGAGTCGACGACACAATTAACGATTGCCACCAA
>CAMPHB010000050.1 GCA_946885755.1 uncultured Methylophaga sp.
TCTGGCGCTGTTAAACCCTGCCTCAGGCAAGGGTGACAAAGTCGGTTTCAAAATTCTCGAAGATGGTCGCAAAGTTCGCGTCTTCAAGTCGAACGGCGAAACCGTTGGCGCTTGAGCTAGAGTTGGGATAATACAGTGAGCAGATTAAAAGATTATTATCGTGAGACAGTAGTTAAACAACTGCAAGAGCAGTTTAACTATAAGTCTGTTATGGAAGTGCCACGCATTACCAAGATCACATTAAATATGGGTGTTGGCGAAGCGTTGACTGATAAAAAAGTACTAGAAAATGCCGTTGCCGATATGGAGCGCATTGCTGGTCAGAAGGCTGTTGTTACCAAAGCCAAAAAATCAGTTGCCGGCTTTAAAGTGCGTGAAGGCTGGCCGATCGGCTGCAAAGTCACACTGCGTAGTGAGCGCATGTATGACTTTCTGGATCGCTTGATCAGTATTTCCATTCCTCGTATTCGTGATTTTCGTGGTTTAAACCCGAAATCTTTCGATGGTCAGGGAAACTACAGTATGGGAATTAAAGAGCAAATCATTTTCCCAGAAATTGAGTTTGACAAGATCGACAAAACCCGCGGTATGGATATTACCATCACGACCACTGCGAAAACCGCAGAAGAGTCCCGCGCTTTGTTGGCTGCGTTCAAGTTTCCTTTTAGAAAATAAACCGAGTCTGGGTGGAATAAATTATGGCTAAACGTTGCATGGTTAATCGCGAGATTAAAAGAGCAAAACTGGTACAAAAATACGCGGCAAAAAAAGCTGAGCTGAAAAAGCAAATGCTGGATATGTCACTGAGCGTTGAGCAACGCGAAGCAGCAGCTAAGAAGTTTCATGCGCTGCCGCGTAATGCAAGCCGGACACGCCTGCGTAACCGTTGTGAAATTACCGGTCGGCCGCACGGTGTATACCGTAAGTTTGGCCTGGCGCGTAACAAATTGCGCGAGCATGCAATGAAAGGCGATATTCCTGGCCTGGTCATGGCCAGTTGGTAATTGCCAACCTGATTTGTGGAGCAAAATAAATGAGTATGACAGATCCAATTGCCGACATGCTGACCCGCATTCGCAATGCCCAACAGGCCAACAAAGTTGATGTCACTATGCCATCTTCTAAAGTCAAAATCAGCATTGCTGAGGTACTGAAAGAAGAAGGTTATATCACTGGTTTTAGTGTCAGTGATGAGACTGCTAAGCCACTGCTGACAGTGACTTTGAAATACTTCGAAGGCAAGCCGGTTATCGAAACAATTAACCGTGTTAGCCGTCCTGGTTTACGTGTATATCGCTCTGCCAGCCAGCTGCCAAAAGTAATCGGCGGTCTGGGTGTGGCAATCGTCTCGACCTCTAAAGGTGTAATGGCTGATCGTAAAGCCCGTGCCCTTGGTCAGGGCGGCGAAGTGCTGTGCTCGGTTAGCTAAGCTCAATTTTCGGAGAGAATAACAATGTCACGTATCGCAAATGCGCCAGTGCAAATTCCGGCAGGCGTGGAAGTCTCGCTGAAAGATAACGAGATCACCATTAAAGGTAGCAAAGGCACTCTGAGTCGTACCCTTCATCCAGAAGTGGAAGTGGCTCAGGAAGGTGCGGCGCTGACCACCAAAGCAAGATCAAACAGCAAAACAGCAGTGGCTTTAACCGGTACTGCCCGCGCGTTGATTAGCAATATGGTGCATGGTGTATCGCAAGGTTTTGAAAAACGTCTGACTTTGGTTGGCGTTGGTTACCGTGCGAAAGCCCAAGGTAACAAACTTGATTTGACGTTGGGTTTTTCACACCCGGTTCAATATGACGTGCCAAATGGCGTCACGGTTGACACCCCAAGTCAGACAGAAATCGTAGTCACCGGTGCCGACAAACAGGTAGTGGGACAAGTGGCGGCAGATATTCGCGCTTATCGTTCACCAGAGCCATATAAAGGTAAAGGTGTGCGTTATTCAGATGAATATGTTGCTCGTAAAGAAGCTAAGAAAAAATAATTAGGCTCAATTATGGATAAGAAATCTTCAAGATTACGCAGAGCGGCTCGGTCGCGCGCCAAAATCAGAGAGCTGGAAGTTTACCGACTCACCGTTCACAGAACGCCGCGTCATATTTATGCCCAAGTGTTAACGCACGACAGCAGCAAAGTGATCGCTGCTGCTTCAACTTTAGATCCTGAAGTGAAGAAAGCGTTGTCAGCGACTGGTAATAAAGCAGCTGCTGAACTGGTTGGCAAAACCGTTGCTGAACGTGCGGTTAAAAATGGCGTGACCGAAGTGGCATTTGACCGCAGTGGTTTCAGTTATCACGGTCGGGTGAAAGCTCTGGCAGATGCGGCCCGTGAAAGCGGTCTGCAGTTCTAATTTAATAAGGTAAGTCACATGGCTCAGAATGAACAACGCCAAGCCACATCTGATGGCTTGATTGAAAAATTAGTCGGTATTCGCCGCGTCGCAAAAGTCGTTAAAGGCGGTCGTGTTTTTGGTTTCTCTGCCTTGACCGTTGTTGGTGATGGCAATGGCCGCGTAGGCTTCGGTCAGGGCAAAGCCCGCGAAGTACCTGTTGCTATTCAAAAAGCAATGGATGAAGCCCGTAAAAACATGCAAAAAGTTGTGCTGAATGGTGATACTTTGCACCATCCGCTGACTGCTCGTCACGGTGCCGCTAAAGTGTTCATGCAGCCAGCCTCTGAAGGTACCGGCGTTATTGCCGGTGGTGCGATGCGTGCAGTATTTGACGCGGTCGGTGTCCACAACGTTCTGGCTAAATCAATGGGTTCTACCAATCCATTAAATGTGGTGCGTGCCACTATTAACGGCCTGACCGACATGAATAACCCAGAAGCAATTGCAGCCAAACGTGGCAAGACAGTTGCTGAAATCACGGAATAAAGCAATGAGTTCACCCGCTAAATTAAAAGTGACTTTGGTTAAAAGCACCATTGGCCGGCTGGAAAAGCATAAAGCCTGTGTTGCTGGCCTTGGTTTACGTAAAACCGGCAGCAGCGCCGTGGTGATTGATACCCCGGAAAATCGCGGCATGATTAATCGCGTGTCTTATTTGCTGAAAGTTGAGGAAGCATAATATGAACCTGAATACAATTGCTCCGGCACCTGGTGCCAAGAAAGATGCCAAGCGCGTCGGCCGTGGTATTGGTTCTGGCTTAGGTAAAACTGGCGGTCGCGGCCATAAAGGTCAAAAAGCACGTTCAGGTGGTTTCCATAAACGTGGTTTTGAAGGCGGTCAGATGCCTTTGCAGCGTCGTTTGCCGAAAGTGGGCTTTAGTTCACGTAAGTCGGCCACAACTGCGCAAATTCGTTTGGATGTGCTGAACCATATTGAAGCTGATGTTATTGACTTGTTGACATTGAAGGCAGCTGGTGCTGTGCCAGAAAATACACTGCGCGTTAAAGTTATCAACTCTGGCGAATTGAAAGCCAAAGTTAATCTGAAAGGCATTATTGCGACAGCTGGCGCAGAAAAAGCGATCACAGCTGCCGGCGGTAAAGTCGAAGAGTAAGCGTAAGTGGAAAAAAACAGACAACAAGCAGCAGGTATGCTCGGTGCTGGGTGCTTTGCTGGTGTATCGGCTTGGTACTTTTATCCCGGTCCCAGGAATTGATCCTGCTGCACTGGCGATCATGTTTGAGCAGCAAAGCGGCACGATTTTAGACATGTTTAACATGTTCTCAGGCGGTGCCTTGGAGCGGTTGTCTGTTTTTGCTCTGGGTGTGATGCCCTATATTTCAGCATCTATTATTATGCAGTTGCTGACAGTGGTGCATCCGAAGCTGGCACAGCTTAAAAAAGAAGGTGCGGCCGGGAAACGTAAAATCACCCAGTACACCCGCTACGGCACTTTAATGTTGGCGACTTTTCAGGCAATTGGTATTTCTATTGCGCTAGAAGGTCAGCAAGCTGGTGGTATGGGCGTGGTCATCGATCCGGGTATGCTGTTTCGTATTACGGCAGTTGTCACGCTGGTTACCGGCACCATGTTCCTGATGTGGCTGGGTGAACAAATTACTGAGCGTGGCATTGGTAACGGTATTTCGTTGATTATCTTCGCAGGTATTGTGGCGGGTCTGCCACAAGCAATTGGTGGCACCCTGGAATTAGCGCGTACCGGACAGTTGCATACCTTTTTAGTAATTGCCTTATTGGCAATGGCCTTGGCTGTTACTGCATTTGTAGTGTTTGTTGAACGTGGTCAGCGGCGGATCCCTGTGCATTATGCCAAGCGGCAGCAAGGCCGTAAGATGATGGCTGGCCAGGTAACCCATTTACCATTGAAGCTGAATATGGCTGGTGTTATTCCGCCAATTTTCGCATCAAGTATTATTTTGTTTCCGGCGACGATTGCCGGCTGGTTTGGTGCTTCAGGTGGTATGAGTTGGTTGCAGGACATCTCTACACTGATGTCTCCCGGCCAACCAATGTATGTAATGGCTTATGCTTTTGCGATTATCTTTTTCTGCTTTTTCTATACGGCGTTAGTATTTAACCCGAAAGATACCGCTGAAAATTTGCAAAAGTCCGGTGCGTTTATTCCAGGCATTCGTCCCGGTGAGCAAACCTCACGCTATATTGATTCGGTGATGGGGCGTCTGACACTGGCGGGTGCGGTTTACATTACGGCAGTTTGTTTGTTGCCAGAGTTTTTGATTCTTTACTGGAGTGTACCGTTTTATTTTGGTGGTACATCGCTGTTGATCATTGTCGTTGTCATTATGGACTTTGTGTCTCAGGTGCAATCACACATGATGTCACAGCAGTATGAAAGTTTGATGCGCAAATCAAACAAAAATAACAATGGGATTACTGGCTTTTTAAGCTAAGTGCTCGCGACAAGTTTGCTGGAGAAATTTGATGAAAGTTCAGGCGTCAGTCAAAAAGATTTGCCGTAATTGCAAAATCGTGAAAAGAAATGGTGTACTGCGGGTTATCTGTAAAGAAGCTCGTCATAAACAACGTCAGGGTTAAGCTGACGGATCGTATTTACTTTGTTGTTGGGCAGTGTTTTTGTATGTTACAATTCGCTGTTCACTCCTGAGAAATTTAGGGTAATTGAATGGCTCGTATAGCTGGTATTAACGTCCCTGTGCAAAAGCACACGGTCATCGCATTAACATCGATTTATGGCATTGGCCGTACTCGTGCTCAACAAATCTGTGCTGCCGCTGGCATTGCACCTGATGCAAAAATCAGAGATTTGTCTGAAGCCGAAGTAGAGCAATTGCGTTCTGAAGTTGCCAAGTTCTCTGTTGAAGGTGACTTGCGTCGTGAAGTGTCGATGGATATTAAGCGTCTCAAAGACTTGGGTTGCTATCGTGGCGTGCGTCACCGCAGAGGTCTGCCAGTTCGTGGTCAGAGAACCAAAACCAATGCCCGGACCCGTAAAGGTCCGCGCCGTGTGATTAAGTAAGGGAAGTCTTCGATGGCAAATGCATCAACACGACAACGTAAGCGTGTCAAAAAGAATGTAGTGGATGGCGTTGTCCATATTCATGCTTCTTTTAACAACACTATTATCACCATTTCTGACCGTCAGGGTAATGCACTTTCATGGGCGACTGCCGGTGGTTGTGGTTTCCGTGGCTCTCGTAAGAGCACACCTTTCGCGGCACAGGTTGCTGCCGAGAAAGCAGGTGAAGTGGTTAAAGAATTTGGCATGAAAAATCTGGATGTTGAGATCAAAGGCCCGGGTCCTGGTCGTGAATCAGCAGTCCGTGCCCTGAATAATCTGGGCTTTAAAATTACAAACATCACTGACGTGACACCGATCCCGCACAATGGTTGTCGTCCGCCAAAGCGTCGTCGCGTTTAACAGGTTCTTGGAGTAAGATTAATGGGAAAATATCGTGGCCCTACTTGCAAGCTTAGCCGCAGAGAAGGTACAGACCTGTTTCTGAAGGCTCGTGGTAATCCACTGGAAAGCAAATGCAAGATTGAACAAAAGCCAGGTCAACATGGTGCGCGTCGTGGTCGTGATTCTGACTACGCGACTCAGCTGCGTGCTAAGCAACGTATTCGTCGTATCTACGGTGTATTGGAAAAACAATTCCGTAACTATTACAAACTTGCTGATCAGAAAAAAGGTGCAACCGGCATCAATTTGCTGAACCTGCTGGAACAGCGTTTGGATAATGTTGTTTACCGTATGGGGTTTGGTGCCACGCGTGCAGAATCTCGTCAGTTGGTCTCTCATAAAGCTGTCATGGTTAATGGCAAGGTTGTGAATATCGCTTCTTATCAAGTGAAAGATGGTGATGTTATTGAGATCCGTGAAAAAGCCAAAAAACAGGATCGTATTGTTAATGCGATGTCTGTGGCTGAGCAGTTGGGCTTCCCTGAGTGGATTGAAGTCAATAGCAAAGCGTTGTCAGGTACCTTTAAACGGGCTCCTGAGCGTGATGAGCTGCCGGCAGAACTGTCAGAAAACCTGGTAGTTGAGCTTTACTCTAAATAGTTTTAATTAAATCTCACTGAGATTTATCAGAGGAATTTGCATGACGACTTATACGAGTCAATTTCTTAAACCAAGGATTGTAGACATCCAGAAGTTTAGTGACACACGTACACGTCTTGTACTAGAGCCGCTGGAACGTGGTTTTGGTCATACTTTGGGTAATGCACTGCGCCGTATTCTGCTGTCTTCTATGGAAGGTGCTGCAGTTGTTGAAGCGCAGATCGATGGCGTTGTGCATGAGTATTCAGCTATCGACGGTGTTCAGGAAGATGTTTTAGATATTTTGCTGAATATGAAAGGTATTGCGGTACAACTGCATGATGCCACTGAAGCAGTTTTAAGCTTGAATAAATCTGGGGTTGGTCCTGTAACTGTGGCAGATATCCAGTTGCCACATAATGTTGTAGTGACTAACCCAGACCATGTTATTGCTAATTTGACTGGTGGTAGCTTGTCTATCACATTTAAAGTGGCTAAAGGCCGTGGTTATTCAGCTGCCAACACGCGTGCTATTGGCGAAGAAGAAGATCGTGCTATTGGTCAATTGTATTTAGATGCGTCATTCAGTCCTGTTCGTTTGGTGACTTACAGTGTTGAAAGCGCACGTGTTGAAAACCGTACCGATCTTGATAAGTTGATTATTGATGTCGAAACTAACGGTACGTTGGAAGCAGAAGATGCTATTAAGTATGCAGCCACTATCTTAAGCGATCAGTTGACTGCGTTTGTTGATTTTACTGTTATTGAAGAAAGTGTTGTTGAGCATAAACAACCCGCAGTTGATCCAGCATTACTGCAAGCGATTGATGATCTTGATTTGACTGTGCGTTCAGCAAACTGTCTGAAAGCAGAAAATATTTATTATGTTGGTGATTTGATTCAGCGTACCGAAATGGAATTGCTGAAAACCCCTAATCTGGGTAAAAAATCGTTGACTGAAATTAAAGAAGTACTGGCTTCAAAAGGGCTGTCTTTAGGCATGCACCTTGATAACTGGCCACCTGCTTCATTAGAGCAAAAATAATACTGAAGTTAATTCAGCATAAAAGAATAGGGTAACAACCATGCGTCATCGTAATTCAGGTCGTAAATTAAACCGTAACAGTAGTCACCGCAAAGCGATGTTCAAAAACATGGCTGCCTCGCTGATGGAGCACGAAGTCATTCGCACTACATTACCGAAAGCCAAAGAACTGCGTGGTGTGGTTGAGCCACTGATTACATTGGCTAAAACGGATAGTGTTGCTAATCGTCGTCTGGCTTTCTCACGACTGGGTAACCGTGACGTTGTCACCAAATTATTCAACGAAATCGGACCACGTTCAGCCAGCCGTCCAGGCGGTTATGTACGCGTGCTGAAAGCCGGTTTACGTGATGGTGACAAAGCCCCAATGGCAATTGTTGAACTGGTAGATCGTCCCGATACGACTCAGGAAGCTGTTGCTGCTGAATAACTTCAGCGCGAAATATAATAGAAAAGCCGGGTTCAGCCCGGCTTTTCTATTTATGTAATGTGTAAAAAACCACTAAGCAACTGATTCGATTTGGCTTATTGGTGAGTCAGCTAATAAACCCGTAAAAATGATGGTTTTGACGTTGACAGCC
>CAMPHB010000051.1 GCA_946885755.1 uncultured Methylophaga sp.
CATTGATTCGCCGTGAAGGGGTGCCGAAATCAGCAGACTTTGAGTTTGATCCCAACGATCTCGATAAAGTCTTCCGTGAAGCGACCTGGGAAGAAGCGCTGGCCAAAGCCAGTGAGGGCTTCACCGGTATTCGCGATAATTTGGGGCCGAATGCGCTGGCTGGGTTTGGCAGTGCCAAAGGCAGCAACGAAGAAGCTTATTTATTCCAGAAGCTGATTCGTACCGGCTTTAAAACCAATAACGTCGATCACTGTACCCGCCTATGTCATGCCTCATCGGTCGTGGCATTACTTGAATGTCTGGGTAGTGGTGCGGTATCAAATCCGGTTGCCGATGTTGATGAAGCCGAAGTGATTGTGCTGATTGGTGCTAATCCGACCGTTAACCATCCGGTGGGTGCTACCTGGATGAAAAATGCGGTGCGTAAAGGCACCAAGCTGATTCTGATGGATCCACGCGGCACTGAACTGGCCCGTGATGCCACCTATCAGCTGCAATTCAAACCGGGCAGTGACGTGCCGATGCTTAATGCCATCATGCACGTGATTGTCGAAGAAAATCTGGTGGACGAAGCCTTTATCGCCAACCGTACCGAAGGTTTTGAGTCGATGAAAGAACACCTCAAAGCCTACTCACCAGAAGCCATGTCACCGATTTGTGGTGTACCGGCGCAAACGCTGCGTGAAGTTGCACGTTTGTATGCCAAATCCAAAGCCTCGATGATTTTATGGGGTATGGGTATTTCCCAGCATGTGCATGGCACAGACAATGCCCGCTGCCTGATTTCACTGGCGTTGATGACCGGTCAGATCGGCCGTCCCGGCACTGGTTTGCATCCGCTGCGTGGTCAGAATAATGTGCAGGGCGCCTCTGATATGGGCCTGATCCCAATGGTATTCCCTGACTATCAGCCGGTTGGTGATAGTGATGCCCGTGAATATTTTGAACAGCTGTGGAACAGCCCGCTGGATCCGAACCCTGGCCTGACCGTGGTCGAAATCATGGATGCCATTCATGCCGGCAAACTCAAAGGTTTGTATGTCATGGGTGAAAATCCGGCGATGTCGGATCCTGATGTTAATCATGCCCGCCAGTCGCTGGCTGAATTGGATCTGATGGTGGTGCAGGACATATTCCTAACCGAAACGGCTTATCTCGCCGATGTGGTGTTGCCGGCGTCAGGTTTCCCTGAAAAAACCGGTACCTTCACTAATACTGACCGATTGGTGCAACTGGGTCGGCAGGCGCTGAATCCGCCCGGTGATGCCCGTCAGGATCTGTGGATCATCCAGCAGATCGCCAAAGGCATGGGCCTCGACTGGCATTATGACGATGTTTCAGATGTATTTGCCGAAATCCGTAAAGCAGTGCCAAATATGGCCGGTATTACCTGGCAACGACTGGAACAGCAGGGCTCGGTGGTTTATCCGTGTCTTGCTGAAGGGGATCCGGGTGAAGCCG
Organism: uncultured Methylophaga sp.; assembly: GCA_946885755.1. Next base: position 1,462 of record CAMPHB010000051.1, read on the forward strand.
TTATTTTCACCGAAGATTTCCCGCGTGATAACGGGCTTGGTAAATTTGTCCCGGCAGATATTGTGCCGCCTGCCGAACGGCCCGATGCGGAATATCCTTTTGTGCTGATAACCGGCCGGATGCTGGAACACTGGCACACCGGTTCGATGACCCGCCGTGCCAACGTGCTTGATGCGCTGGAACCGGAAGCGGTTGCAACATTAAATCCCATCACGCTGGGCGAAATCGGTGTTAAACCCGGTGAGCTGATTACCTTAGCCACACGCCGCGGTGAAATATCGATGACAGCACGCGCTGATTTGGCGGTGCCGACCGGGGCAGTGTTTATGGCTTTTTGTTATTACGAAGCAGCGGTTAATAAACTCTCAAATGCGGCACTGGACCCGGCGGCGAAAATCCCTGAGTTCAAATACTGTGCGGTAAAAATAACCAAAGGTGGCAAGCCGATGGAATTTTACAGTTACGGGGGCGGGCAGGCGCAAAACCGGCTGATAAACTAACGTATAAAAAACCAACAAAGGGCATGATTTCATGCCCTTTTTTATGATGCGTTATCAGGGCTTTTTTATCTTTCAGTACACAACATTGTTGAATATGAAAGGTAAACAAGAACAGGGCATTCTTGCTAAGATAAACGCCACAAACTCACCGAACCGGCAAACGAAAAACGCATGAAAATTCTGATCAGCAACGACGATGGCTACATGGCACGCGGACTCCACACATTGGCCAATGCGCTGAAAGACTGTGGTGACATTACCGTTGTTGCGCCGGATCGTAATCGCAGCGGTGCCAGCAACTCGCTGACACTGGAAAATCCATTGCGGCTGGATCGTCTGGATAACGGCATTTACCGCGTCGAAGGTACACCGACCGATTGTGTCCATTTAGCCATTACCGGCCTGCTGGAAGATGAGCCGGATATGGTGGTTTCAGGGATTAATGCCGGCGCTAATCTGGGTGATGATGTGCTGTATTCGGGCACCGTGGCGGCGGCGATGGAAGGCCGCTTTCTCGGTTTGCCGGCGATTGCGATTTCTTTGGCCAGTTTTGATGGCAAACATTATGAAACGGCTGGCTGGGTTGCCCAGCAACTGGTGACAAGGCTCAGTAAAGCCGCCTTGCCGGCCGATACCATTTTGAATGTTAACGTGCCGGATCTGCCAATTGATCAAATTATTGGTTTTGAAAGCACCCGTCTTGGTCACCGCCATAAAGCGGAGCCAATCATTCGTGAACAAGATCCGCGCGGTCGGCCAATGTACTGGATCGGCCCGGCCGGTGCCGAACAGGATGCCGGTCCCGGTACTGATTTTGATGCTATCCGCCGTGGTGCCGTCTCGGTGACACCGCTACAAATCGATTTAACCCGTTATGACGCGATTGACGGCGTCGCCTGCTGGCTGGAAGACACTACTGCATGATGGCGGATCCGCGCGGCATTGGCATGACCTCTCAGCGGACGCGGGATCGGTTGATCCAGCGCCTCAAAGATCGGGGCATCAATAACCAGCAAGTGCTGGCTATTATGCGTCAGTGTCCGCGGCATTTATTTGTTGATGAAGCGCTTGCCAGCCGCGCTTATGAAGATACGGCTTTACCGATTGGCCATGGCCAGACGATTTCGCAGCCGTTTATTGTTGCCCGCATGACCGAGATCCTGTTACAGGGCGGGGCGCGTAATAAGGTATTGGAAGTCGGCACTGGTTCAGGTTATCAAACGGCGGTGTTATCGGGTTTGGTGCCACGGGTATTCAGCGTTGAGCGGATTGCGCCACTGCTCAAACAAGCCCGCGAACGCTTTTATCAGCTCAAACTTAATAATATCCGCCTGAAACACAGTGACGGCAGCTGGGGCTGGCAGGAAAACGCGCCCTATGACGGTATTATCGTGACCTGCGCGCCGGAACATATTCCGGAAAGTCTGTTGCAGCAACTGGCTCCCGGCGGCCGGCTGGTGATCCCGGTCGGTACCAGTACCGGTCAGTCATTGCGGGTGATTGACCGCAACGGCAATACTTTTGAAGAATCGGAATGGGAGGCGGTCAGTTTTGTGCCGCTGCTCAGCGGACAAATTTAATGAAACTGTTTTCACCTCTCTACGCCCGTGCCATGCAATGGGCCCGACACAAATATGCAAGCTACTGGCTGGCACTGGTCAGTTTTACCGAATCGTCGTTTTTTCTGGTACCGCCGGATGTCATGCTGGCACCGATGTCACTGGCGCGGCCCGATAAAGCCTGGTTTTATGCGCTGTTAACAACGCTGGCCTCCGTTGCTGGTGGTCTGCTCGGTTATCTGATTGGTGTGTTTGCTTTAGAACTGGTTGAGCCGTGGATTGTGCAGTTTGGTTATGAGCATGCCTATCAGACGGCCCAGCAATGGTTTCACGACTGGGGCTTCTGGGCAATATTTGTCGCTGGGTTTACGCCGATACCCTATAAAGTCTTCACCATTGCCGCCGGCGCAGTGGGCATGTTGTTGTTGCCGTTTATTCTGGGTTCATTGATTGGTCGCGGCGCCCGGTTTTTTCTGGTTGCAGGTTTGATGCGCTGGGGTGGCCCGGCATTGGAAGATAAATTACATCAATGGATGGACTGGCTAGGCTGGCTGACAATCATTATTCTGGTCGTGGCTTACCTGATTTTGCGGTGATATGAAGCGATTACTGATCCTGATGACATTGTTTTTGACCGCTTGTAGTGGCGGCAAAGCGGTTGCGCCATTAGGTCATTACGACAACCGTGGGCCGCAACAGCAAGCCAGAACACCGGCTAATGCGCCGCTCAGCTACACCGTACGCAAGGGTGATACCTTGTATTCGATAAGTTTCCGTTATGGCATGGATTATCGGGATCTGGCGCGAGTGAATGGTATCGGCCCACCTTACACCATTTATGTCGGGCAAAAACTGAAATTCAAAGGCGCACCGCCGGCGCAGCGCACGCGGATTGCCGCCAGCCAACCAAAGACGGCGCCCCAAAAATCACAACCGAAAACACAGAGCAGTACAGCCAGCCAACCGAAGCCCGCGCCCAGCCAGCCTAAAACAGCGGCTAAACCGCCAGAATCCAGCAGTAAACCGATCCCGCCGGCACCGAGTGGTACAGCGACCCCTGCCTGGCGTTGGCCAACTAAAGGGCCTCTGCTATCCAGTTTTTCTAATGCAGAAGCCGGCCGTAAAGGCATTAAAATCGCCGGTAAAGCAGGTCAGGACGTGATTGCCTCTGCTGCCGGCCGTGTGGTTTACAGTGGCAATGGTTTGCCGCGCTACGGCAATTTGCTGATTATCAAACACAACGATGTTTATCTCAGCGCCTACGCGCATAATCAGTCACTACTGGTTAAAGAAGGCGACAGTGTGCAGTCTGGTCAAAAAATCGCCACTCTCGGCCGCACCGGCACCCAGCGCGATCAACTGCATTTTGAGATCCGCCGCAACGGTCAGCCAGTCGATCCGATGCGCTATCTGCCTAAACAATAAGGGCATTTTTCCGTTACAATACGCGGTTTTCCGTAACGCATTAATTTGTCATACGAGGTGTAATTTGGAACTCGGCGCCACCATGCAACGCATTAAAACCCTTCGGGATCGCAGCGACGATCTCAGGGGGTATCTTTGACTTCGATAACAAAGCCGAACGCTTAGTTGAAGTCACCCGCGAACTCGAAGATCCCAATGTCTGGAATGAACCCGAGCGCGCGCAAAAATTAGGTCAGGAACGCGCCAGTCTGGAAAAGCTGGTTGGCACCTTATCCGGTCATCGTGAAACACTGGATGATGCCAAAGAACTGTTGGAAATGGCGGTCGAAGAAAACGATCAAGACACTTTCGACTCCATTCAAAACGATTTGGATGAACTCGAAAAAGGCCTGGAAAAGCTCGAATTCCAGCGCATGTTCTCCGGCAAGCTCGATAAAAACAGCGCTTATCTTGATATTCAGTCGGGCTCTGGCGGCACCGAAGCACAGGACTGGGCCAATATCTTGCTGCGCATGTATTTGCGCTGGGGCGAAGCCAATGATTACAAAGTCGAGCTGATGGAAGTCTCCGCCGGCGAGGTCGCCGGTATTAAGTCCGCGACGGTGCGTTTTGAAGGCGAATACGCTTTTGGCATGTTGCGCACCGAAACCGGTGTTCACCGGCTGGTGCGTAAATCACCGTTTGATTCCGGTGCGCGTCGGCATACCTCGTTTTCATCGGTGTTTGTCTACCCGGAAGTTGATGACACCATTGAGATTGACATCAATCCGGCCGATCTGCGCGTTGATACTTATCGCTCCAGTGGTGCTGGTGGTCAGCACGTTAATACCACTGATTCGGCAGTACGCATCACCCACGTACCGACCAACACCGTGGTGCAATGTCAGACAGAACGTTCACAACATCAAAACCGGGATCGGGCGATGAACGCACTACGTGCTAAGTTGTACGAACTGGAATTACAAAAACAAAACGAAGTCAAACAAGCCGCTGAAGAATCCAAATCGGATATCGGCTGGGGTAGTCAGATCCGTTCTTATGTGCTGGATCAGTCCCGTATCAAAGACCTCCGTACCGGTGTCGAAACCGGCAACACGCAAGCAGTACTCGATGGTGATATTGATCAGTTTATCGAGGCCTCACTGAAATCAGGCTTATAAAACATGACCCAAGAAACCGAATTTGACGAAAACCGACTGATTGCCCAGCGCCGCGAAAAACTCAGCGCTATTCGTGAGCAGGGCAATGCTTTCCCCAACGATTTTCGTCGTAATGTGATGAATGGCGAATTGCAGGCGGAATATGCCGACTGGGATGCTGAACAGCTCAAGGCCAATCCGCGCCGCGTCGCCATTGCCGGCCGGATGATGACCAAGCGGGTCATGGGTAAAGCCAGTTTTGCCAATATTCGGGATATGTCCGGTGATATGCAGCTTTATGTGGCGCGTGATGATTTACCGGAAGGCGTTTACCCGCAATTCAAAACCTGGGACTTAGGCGATATTATCGGTGCCGAAGGCACACTGTTTCGCACCCAAAAAGGTGAATTGTCGGTGCACGTTGATAGCATCCAATTGCTGACCAAATCACTGCGGCCGCTGCCCGAAAAATTCCATGGCCTGTCAGATCAGGAAACCCGCTACCGTCAGCGCTATGTCGATCTGATCATGAACGAAGCCAGTCGTGAAGTCTTCAAACTGCGCACCCAAATCATCGACGGTGTACGCCGTTTTCTGATGGACAAAGGCTATCTTGAAGTCGAAACGCCGATGATGCAGGCGATCCCCGGTGGTGCCACGGCCAGACCGTTTACCACCTATCATAATGCGTTGGATATGGATTTATTCCTGCGTATAGCGCCCGAACTGTATCTGAAACGGCTGATTGTCGGCGGCTTTGAACGGGTGTTTGAAATCAACCGTAATTTCCGTAACGAAGGTTTGTCGACCCGCCATAACCCGGAATTCACCATGGTCGAGTTCTATCAGGCCTATGCCGATTACATCGAACTGATGGATCTGACCGAAGATATGCTGCGTACCGTCACAAAAAACGTGCTCGGCAGCACACAGGTCACCTATCAGGGCCTTGATATCGACTTTGCTCAGCCGTTTGCCCGGATGACCGTTAAAGAATCAATTTTGCACTTCAATCCGGATCTGACGCCCGAAAAACTGGAAACGCTTGAAGCGGCCAGTGAAGTTGCCAAAGGTCTCGGCATCCCGCTCAAAGACAGCTACGGTCTTGGTAAAGTGCAAATCGAAATTTTTGAAAAAACCGTCGAGCATCAACTGATGCAACCGACCTTTATCACCGCCTATCCAACTGAAGTGTCACCACTGGCAAGACGCAGTGATAATGATCCATTCGTCACCGATCGGTTTGAATTCTTCGTCGGTGGCCGTGAAATCGCCAATGGCTTCTCAGAGCTTAATGATGCCGAAGATCAGGCCGAGCGCTTCAAAGCCCAGGTTGCCGATAAAGACGCCGGTGATCTCGAAGCCATGCACTACGACGCCGACTATATCCGCGCCCTGGAATACGGTATGCCACCCACAGCCGGTGAGGGTATCGGTATTGATCGTTTGGTGATGCTGCTCACCGATTCCCCGTCTATTCGTGATGTGCTGTTATTCCCACATATGCGGCCGGAATAAAAATCCGTCATTGCAAAATAACAATGTCATTCCCGCGAAAGCGGCAACCCAGAAAACGGGCCAAAAGGCCCGTTTTTTTGTGTCTCAACCACATAACAACATGTCATGCCGAACGAAGCCGAGGCATCTCAAACCAAACTTAAAAAAACACCGTCATCGCGAGGCCGGAGGCCGTGGCGATCCAGCGTCGGTTGTCACCAGATTGCCACAGTGAACAGGCTACCTCACAGTGACAAAAAAATTTAGTCGTAGCGGATGGGTGAAACCGGGACCTCCCAAATAGTCTTTCCTGAGAGCGCAGGCTGTTGGGCTTCACAAAAAGGGCGTATGGTGGGTGACTCTCAACTACAGGAGATGAGCCATGGTCAAAGTAGCACTGTTCGTCCGCTTGGAAGCCAAGGCCGGAAAAGAGAAAGAAGTAGAACAGTTTCTGTTGAGC
>CAMPHB010000052.1 GCA_946885755.1 uncultured Methylophaga sp.
AACCTGAGTTATTGGACATAAATTTTTAAAGGTTTAGCGTAATGGATCTGGCAGGCGCTATTTTAAGTGTCTGCGAATCAATCGCAATAAACTGAAAAGGAGTGTTATGCGAAGTAAATTAACCCTGACAACATTATTAATGTCCGCTTTTCTGATCAGTGCCTGTGCACATGAGGGTAACCACCCAGCACATGATATGGGTGAGCGTGCTGACCGCATTAATAAAGAGAATAGCGCCGAATATCAGGAAAGCCGTGAGCAAGCCGCTGACACTGGCAACGCCACACATCCCGCCCATGAAATGGATGAAGTTGAACCGGTTGAAAAACGTGGTAACTAATTAATAGAATTTCGCTTATATTAAAAACTGTATTTTTAGATGAACTTTCCGATACATCTATAATCAGAATGTATATAAGCCAAATAAAAATTAGAAGTTTTTAAATTTCACAATAATTAATTTATTGTGTTTCTGGTGAGCAATGCCGGTTAGATATAATCAGGTATTCGACGCCAACTGATTGAGCTTTATTTCAATCAACTTTGTTACCAATGTTTGATTTATCAAACAAAGGAGACAGCCATGTTTAAGCAACAAATTTTAATCGCCTTTACAGCAATGCTTTTCGCTATGAGCAGTTCCATTATGGCCGAAAAAAGTGAGGATGGTCATAAAGGTATGAAGCATCCAGCCCATGAAATGGGAGACGCGGTGGATAGCGATGCAAAAGAGCAACCTTCGGCGGCATATAAAGAAAATTTGGAAGAGGCCAAAGATGCTGCTAATCAAGTCCATCCTGCGCATAAAATGGGTAAAGGTGAAGAAGAACTTAATGAACGAGGTCAGTAACTCTCACTCATTGAAATAACTAATCCTATTCCGGCGCCGTATTTCGAAAGAATGCGGCGCTTTTTTATGGGTTATATTTGGCTTTCGGCACTGGATAGCGAATAGGCAGTTTCCAATTCGAGATTTCGTTAAACTGAAGAAAACCGATTATGTAAGAGTCAGAATATGCTGAGTATAAAAAACCTATCAGTCGTCATCATGCTTATTATGCTGAGCGCCTGTGCCTCGTGGTGGCATTCTTACGAAGCACCGCAAATCAACGTGACTTCTTTTGCGTTGGCACCGGATAGTAGCGGCGTTGCGCCCCGTTTTTTGATTGGTCTGCAAGTTATTAATCCCAACCGTAGCGCCTTGCCGCTAGCGGGCATGAGTTACAGCGTTGAAGTTGAGGGCAATCGCATTCTCAGCGGCGCGAAGCCCGATTTACCGCGTATCGAGGGCTACAGCAGTGCCGATATCGTTATTGAAGTCAGTCCGGATCTGCTGGGCAGTGCCCGATTGTTAAATCAAATGCTTTCTGGCCAGCAGCAAACCCTGGATTATCGGTTTAAAGCCCGTTTTGATGTCGGTGCCTTATTACCCTATGTCACTATTGAAGAACGTGGCGAGTTTGGTTTGCAATCCTTTTCAGAGCCTGATCGGTAATAACCTTGTGCAATAATAATGGCTAATTACACAAGGTTTTATCATGGATTCGATTAATACACTGTTTTTGCTGAGCGGTTTTCTGATAGCGCTGAGCATTGTTGCCAGCCGGTTATCGTCGCTATTTGGTCTGCCGATCCTGATCATTTTTCTGGCACTGGGCATGCTGGCCGGTGAGGATGGACTGCTGGGCATTGAGTTTGATAACTATGGTCTGGCGTTTGTTATCGGCCATTTGGCACTGGCGATGATTTTGCTTGATGGTGGCCTGCAAACGCGCTTGTCAACATTCCGGGTAGGTTTTAAACCGGCGCTGTCGCTGGCGACTTTAGGGGTACTGCTAACCAGCGGTATTGTTGGTGGCCTTGCTGTGTGGATTTTTGATTTAAGTCCGCTCGAGGGCTTGTTGATCGGCGCTATTGTTGGTTCTACCGACGCAGCTGCGGTATTTTCGATGCTCAAAGGTCAGGGCATCAATATCAACGAACGGGTCAGTGCGACGCTGGAAATTGAATCCGGTACCAACGACCCGATGGCGATTTTCCTGACTATTATGCTGATTGAGCTGCTGACCGGCGCAACCGAAGGCTGGCTGGCATCATTGCTGTTTTTAGTACAGCAATTTGGTCTGGGGGCTTTGATTGGTCTTGGGGCTGGCTGGTTGATTGCCAGAATGTTGATCAAACTCGATCTGGCTCCGGGTCTGTATTCGCTGCTGGCTTTGGCTTTGGCATTTTTTGTGTTTGGCTTGACCAGTTCGCTGGGCGGCAGCGGTTTTCTGGCGATTTATTTGTGTGGTCTGATGATTGGTAATCAGCCAGGCCGGCATTTAACGCATATTCTGCCGGTGCATGATGGCCTGGCCTGGCTGAGTCAAATCGGTTTGTTCCTGATTCTCGGTTTACTGGTAACGCCGAGTGAAATGTTGACCTATGCATTGCCGGCGCTGTTGATTGCTCTGGCGCTGATTTTTGTGGCCCGGCCGTTAGCGGTGTTGATCTCAGTGAAGCCGTTTTTTAAATTCCGCTGGCGGGAAATCGGCTTTATTTCCTGGGTGGGTTTACGCGGTGCGGTGCCGATTGTGCTGGCGATTTTTCCGGTTATCGGTGGCGTCGAAAATGCCGCGCTGTATTTTAATGTAGCGTTTGCCGTGGTGTTGCTGTCGCTACTGGTGCAGGGTGCAACGTTATCGCCAATGGCCCGCTGGATGCGGGTGGCGGTGCCCAAGGGAACCAAACCGAATCAGCGAGGCGCATTAGGTATTTTGCCGGAAAATGACTTCGAAATGTTTGTCTACAAAGTCGATAACCCGGCACTGGATAACCAGCAGATCCGCTTGCTGCGGTTTCCATCCGGCACCCTGATTTCGGCCTTGTTCCGGGAACATCAGATGTTGCACCCCAAAGGCAGCACCGCACTGAAACTGGGAGATGTGCTGTGTGTTATTAGTCGCAGTGAAGATTTACCTAAGCTCAATCAACTATTTAATGGTGATGCCAAACTGCGCCAGGCCGAAGCGTTTTTTGGCGCCTTTGTGCTTAATGGCGATGCCAGGCTTGGTGATGTCGCCAAAGCCTATGGCCTGACCATCAGTGACAATGAAAAAGATGCGACGCTGGCAGAGTTTATTTCCCGGCGCGTTGGCGGGCATCCGGTGGTTGGCGATGATGTGGACTGGCACGGCATTCACTGGGTGGTTAACGAAGTCGAGGGTGATCAAATTCGTAAAGTAGGCATGCGGCTTTTTTAAGGCACTGGCGGGCAGTCAGTCTGATTGGCTATCTGTTATAATTCAGCGTTTTTTTAAAATCGCTAACCGCCTGACAGGAAAACCGTTTTGACCACTGTTTATCAACAAATCCATCGTCTGTTGGAACAACGTATTCTGATTCTCGACGGCGGCATGGGCACCATGCTGCAAAGCTACAAACTCAGTGAAGCAGATTTTCGCGGCGAGCGGTTTGCGGATCATCCCTGTGATGTCAAAGGCAATAACGATTTATTGTCACTGACCCAGCCGCAGATCATACGCGATATTCACCGGGCGTATTTTGAAGCCGGCGCCGATATTGTTGAGACCAATACCTTTAACGGTACATCAATTGCCATGGCCGACTACCAGATGGAAGATCTGGTTTATGAGCTGAATAAAGTCTCTGCCGAACTGGCCCGCGAAGTGGCCGATGAATTTACCAAGGCCAATCCGGACAAACCGCGCTTTGTGACCGGTGTATTAGGCCCGACCAACCGCACCGCCAGTATTTCACCGGATGTTAATAATCCGGGTTTTCGTAATGTTAATTTTGGCCAGTTGGTTGAAGCCTATCTGGAGGCTATTCGCGGTCTGGTCGATGGCGGCGCCGATATGCTGCTGGTGGAAACGGTATTCGATACGCTGAATGCCAAAGCGGCGGTATTTGCTATTGAAACATTTTTTGAGCAGCACGATACCCATATGCCGGTGATGATTTCCGGCACCATTACCGATGCCAGTGGCCGCACTTTGTCCGGCCAGACGGCAGAAGCTTTCTGGAATTCACTGGCCCATGTCCAGCCGTTGTCGATTGGTCTCAACTGCGCATTGGGTGCCGAGCAATTACGGCAATACGTTGAAGAATTGTCGCAGGTGGCGACCAGCTATGTCAGTGCCCATCCCAATGCCGGCCTGCCTAACGAATTCGGAGAATATGATGAGTCACCGGAAGCCATGGCCTATCACATCAAAGAATGGGCGCAGTCCGGTTTTCTGAATATTATCGGCGGTTGCTGCGGCACCACGCCGGCGCATATCAAAGCGATTGCCGACGCAGTTGCCGGTGTCAAACCCCGCCAGCGGCCGGAAAACCAGCATCACTGTCGTTTAAGTGGCCTGGAGCCGCTGAATCTGACCGAAGACAGCCTGTTTACCAATATCGGTGAGCGCACCAATGTCACGGGTTCTTTGCGGTTTGCCAAGCTGATCAAAGAAGGCGATTTTGACACAGCGCTGGAAGTTGCCCGTCAGCAGGTCGAAAACGGCGCGCAAATCATCGATATCAATATGGATGAAGGCATGCTGGATTCGCAGGAGGCGATGGTCACCTTCCTGAATCTGGTGGCGGCCGAGCCGGATATCAGCCGCGTGCCGGTGATGATTGACTCGTCAAAATGGGAAATCATCGAAGCCGGCCTGAAATGTATTCAGGGCAAAGGCATTGTTAACTCCATCAGTCTCAAAGAGGGCGAGGAAAAGTTCATTGAGCAGGCCAAACTGGTGCGTCGTTATGGCGCGGCGGTGATAGTTATGGCCTTTGATGAAGACGGCCAGGCTGATACACGCGAGCGCAAACGCGAGATTTGCACCCGCAGCTACGAAGTGCTCACTGAAAAAGTCCATTTCCCGCCGGAAGACATCATCTTCGATCCGAATATTTTTGCCGTCGCCACCGGTATCGATGAGCACAATAACTACGCGGTGGACTTTATTGAAGCCACCCGTGATATCAAGCAATCCCTGCCGCATGCCCGGGTCAGTGGCGGTGTCTCCAATGTGTCGTTTTCTTTCCGGGGCAATAATCCGGTGCGTGAAGCGATCCACGCGGTATTTTTATACCATGCCATTAAAGCCGGTATGGATATGGGCATTGTCAACGCCGGTCAGCTGGCGATTTATGATGATTTGCCTGAAGAACTGCGCGAGCATGTTGAAGATGTCATTCTTAACCGGCGTGACGATGCCACTGATCGCCTGTTGGCCATTGCCGAGAATTATAAAGGCGATGGCAGCGTTGAGACAAACGAAGACTTGGAATGGCGTAATCTGCCGGTGGTGAAACGCCTGGAACATGCGCTGGTTAAAGGCATCGCCGATTTTGTTGAAGAAGACACTGAACTGGCGCGCCAGCAATATGCCAAACCGCTGGAGGTCATTGAAGGGCCGTTGATGGACGGCATGAATGTGGTGGGCGACTTGTTTGGTGAAGGCAAAATGTTTTTGCCACAGGTAGTCAAATCGGCGCGGGTCATGAAAAAAGCCGTGGCTTATTTAATGCCGTATATCGAAGCCGAAAAAGATGACAGCACCGTCAGCAACAGCAACGGCAAAATCCTGATGGCAACGGTCAAAGGTGACGTTCACGATATCGGCAAAAACATTGTTGGTGTGGTGCTGCAATGTAATAACTTCGAGATCATTGATCTGGGTGTCATGGTGCCGGCACAGAAAATTCTCGATGCTGCGCGTGAGCACAATGTCGATATTATCGGCTTGTCGGGCCTTATCACCCCGTCGCTTGAAGAAATGGCGCATATGGCCAAGGAAATGCAGCGGCTGGGTTTTGATATCCCGCTGATGATTGGTGGTGCCACTACCTCACTGATCCACACGGCGGTCAAAATCGACCCTAATTATCAGGGGCCAGTGATTTACGTCAAAGATGCTTCACGGGCGGTCGGTGTCGCACAGAATCTGGTCAGCAAAATCACCCGCGATGACTTTGTCAAAAAAACCAAAGCCGATTATCAGACTAAACGTGAACAACATCAGGGCCGCAAATCTACCCGCCGTTTATTAACGCTGAAGCAGGCACGCAGCAATAAAACCAAAATTGACTGGTCAGCCTACCAGCCGGTTGCGCCGAAACAGCCAGGTATTCAGGTATTTGATGATTACCCGTTGCAGGAGCTGGTGGAACGCATCGACTGGACGCCGTTTTTCCAGTCATGGGAACTGGCCGGCCGGTATCCGCGTATTCTTAATGATGAAATTGTCGGCGAACATGCAACGCATCTGTTCAATGATGCACAGAAAATGCTGCAGCAGATCATTGATGAAAACTGGCTGCAGGCCCGTGCTGTGATTGGCCTGTTCCCGGCCAACAGTGTCGGTGACGATGATATTGAGGTTTACACCGATGACAGCCGGCAGACTGTGCGGATGACCTTACACTCGCTGCGCCAGCAAAGTGAAAAACCGCCCGGCCGGCCCAATGCCGCCCTGGCAGATTTTATTGCGCCCAAAGACAGTGGTGTCAAAGATTATATCGGTGCCTTTGCGGTCACTGCCGGTATCGGGATTGATGAGCATGTTGCTCGCTTTGAAGAAGATCATGATGACTATCACAGCATTATGCTCAAAGCGTTGGCTGACCGGCTGGCCGAAGCCTTGGCCGAACGGATGCATGAGCGGGTACGTAAAGAAATCTGGGCGTATAAGCGTGATGAGCAACTCGACAATGAAGCCCTGATTGATGAAAAATATCAGGGGATTCGTCCGGCACCGGGGTATCCGGCGTGTCCGGATCACACCGAAAAAGGCTTGCTCTGGGAGTTGCTGGACGTTGAACAGCGGATCGGCATGACGCTGACCGAAAGCTATGCGATGTTGCCAACGGCAGCGGTCAGCGGCTTTTATTTTGCCCATCCTGAATCCCGCTATTTTGGCCTCGGTAAAATTACCGAAGATCAGGTCAAAGATTATGCGCAGCGTAAAAACTGGGATCTGGCGACGGCGGAGCGCTGGCTGGCGCCGGCGTTATCTTATGATGGTGATGACTGATGCAGGACGACATTATTGAATTGCAGACGCGCATTGCTTTTCAGGACGGTGTTATCGAACAACTCAATCAGGTGGTGACGCAGCAGCAGGCGCAAATCGACCGGCTGCAACGGCAACTGGACAAGCTTGGGGGGCAGGTTGAAACACTGCAACACGATCAACTGATCCGTCAGGCCGACGAACCGCCACCACCACATTATTAATTTACCGATGCTTGCCGGCCAGCGATTCAGTGTGTTTTGTCAGGGTGATGCCGGCATCGCCCGGCAGCAGATCCGCAACCTGCTGGAAGTAAATCCAGCGCTGCGCTGTTTGTGGCTGGCGGCCGCCAGTCAACCTGCTGAGTCGGTTATTAGTCAGACGCAGGCCAATCAATTTCTTGGTCAGGAAGTGGATGTGCTGGTATTTGATGCCAGTGAACTATGCCGGCCGGATGCGCTGGCGGCGGCATTGGGTACGCTGCGTGGCGGCGGGGTGTTGTTTATGTTGTTACCGGAGGCGACCCAAAGTCGCTGGTTACAACGTTTTATCCGGCTGGCGCAGGTCTTCGCCGGGCAATCAGCACAGGCCGTTTTCTGGCGTGCCAACCAGCCGTGGCCGGAACTGCCGGTTATCAAACCTCGGCAAGCAACTGACTTTCAACTGACCCGCGATCAGCAGGCGGCAAGCCAGGCAATTGAAAAAGTGCTGCGGGGTCATCGCCGCCGGCCTTTATTGGTAACAGCGGATCGGGGGCGGGGAAAATCAGCGATTCTGGGCATTGCTGCGGCTGATTTCCTGAAACAGGACGTCTCCTTAAAAGTACTGGTCACGGCACCTTCAAAGCAGGCAGTGACCACCTTGTTTGAGCACGCCGCCAGAC
>CAMPHB010000053.1 GCA_946885755.1 uncultured Methylophaga sp.
GGTTGATGAGGGTGAGAATTCGTACTACGAATTTGAGCTTAAAGGCCCATTGGATCATCCGGAAGTTGACACCGAAGATGATCTGGAACTGAGCTTTGAATTTAAAGCAACTGATTCAGACGACGATACCGTTAATGGTGAATTCACCGTAACCGTTAACGATGATGCACCAGTCATTACTAATGTGCAGCAGCCGGAAGTAAATTATCAGGTTACCGTTACCAATGATGGTGGTGATGCTGGATTTAAGTCAGCCTACGGCTTCTTTATCAAAGCTGAAAATGGTGAGCCGACAACAGGCAAAATCATCTGGGCGGATGTGACGGACAATGTGGGAGAAAGCTTCAATATCGAAGTGGTTGACCCTGCCAGCGTTGGTTATTTCATTATTCCGGATGCCTCATCCATTGCCGAGAACCTTACGAACGGCCTCGGTGATAATGTTGAGGTGACATTCCAGGAAGTAGATGGTCAGTGGCAAGTGCTGATTGACGGTGAGCCGCTGGAAGGTGAAGGTGCAGATGTTATTTTTGACTTTGCTCCGCTCAATAATGGCGGTGTCAACGCCGTTACTGATAACACACCTGATGGCGTACAAAACCAGAATTGGGAAGATAGCCTCAACCAGATCGATGAAGATTTCAACGACATCAATATGACTGTTGTGACCAGCCGTCTAGGCACATTGGTTGTTGATGAAACTAATATCGGTGAAAGTGAACCTGCCACGGCAGAAGTAACACTGACCGGCGCCTTTGAATTCAGCTTTGGTGCCGATCAACCGGGTACGGTTGATTACATCTTTGACCTTGGCGCTAATGCAGGGGATACCGGTCTGGTCGATACCGAGACTGGTGAAGCAGTCAAGTTGTTCATCAATGCCGAAGGCGATGTTGTTGGCTATGTTGGGTCCAACCCTGCTGACGGTGAAGTGGTCTTTACCCTCACAGTCACTGCTAATGATGATGGCGAGCCGGTACTGGAGTTGAGTCAGGAACGTGCCGTGCAGCACGATGACCCAACTGATCCAGATGAAGCCAACTCACCGGCAACTATCAATGCCGGCACGATTACCTTAGCGGCTGAAGTAACGGATGCTGATGGTGACTCAGTGCTGAGTGAAGCAATTGATGTATCAGTATTATTGGCTTTCCGTGATGATGGTCCGTTATTGGAGCTGAACGCGATTGAAGGTGCAGCAATTGTCGTCGATGAATCGGTTGGTTTTGATGCCAATGATCCAAATGCCAATGATGAAGAAGCTTACGTTGGTGATAAGGATGTTATCGGCTTTAACAAATTGGCAATCACAGAGCTATTCAATATCGGTGGTAACAACGGCGGTGCAGATGGGGAAGACCTCGCGCTGCGTAGCTTTAATTTGAGTTTGACAGCTGATGATGTTGATTCCGGTCTGCAAACCGTCAACGGTACAGTTTCTCTGGCAATGGATGGCAACGATGTGGTTGGTAGTGATACCGAGGGTGAAGTTTTCCGCATCAGCATTAATGAAGAAACCGGCGAAGTCACCGTCGAGCAATATCAGCCGATTTCACACGCTGATGGCAGCATGGATAACGGTGATTCAAAAGCCTTTATTACCAATGGTCTGCTCAATGTTTCGATGTCTGTTACCGATAATGATGGTGACTCAACTACCGCCACCGCCGATTTAGGCGAATTGGTTGCGTTCGAGGATGATGCACCTGAGGCGAATGATGATTCGGCCACAGTCGTAACTGGCGAAACCATCAAGAGCATTATCGAAGGTGACGAAATTGAAGGTGTCCTTGCCAATGATACCGGCGTTGATCAACCGCTTTCCGTTACCGGCGTTACCTATGATGGCGAGCGTTATGACTTTGCCGATAACGATGAATTCATCATTATCGAAGCAGAAAACGGCACATTGAAAATGTTCCGTGATGGTAATTATGAGTTTACTGCCGACCCTGCCGAAACAACCTCAATTACAGTACCTAATGGTAGCCTTGCCGATTGGGAATCAGTTGTTGATGTGTATGGTTTCGTAGGTGCGCCATTAAATGGTGAAAACCTTGATATTGCTGCATTGGATGCAGATGCCCAGGATGCTGTTAAATACAACAATGGCAGCAAACCAGGTCTGGGTGTCACACTCAGCCAATCGGGTGCCATTGATGATGGTGAGTTTTTGGTGGTTAAACTCAGTGCTGCTGCAACATCAGCAATCTTGAGCTTTAACCAGTTCAATGAGTCACAGGCTGAGGATGGCACATGGGCTGTCTATAATGATGCCGGCGAATTAATCGATAGCGGTACATTTGTAGGTATCAACACAAATGGCGAAACAGCTACCTTCAATATTGATACCGATGAATCATTCAGCTACATCAGTGTCGGCTTTGACACCAATGACCAAAATAGTAACCAAGGCTTTGTGCTTGATGGTCTAACTTATGGTGGTGTTACTGATGGCGATGATGCACAGGAAGTCTTCGAATACCATATGGTTGATGAAGATGGCACACCGGCTTCTGCTGACTTGACCATTGATATTGAAGCACAGGATGTTGTGTTGCCAGAACCGACGCCGCCAACACCGGGGGTTCTATATGTCGGAGGCAACGAAGACAATCAAAAGACCACAGAAGGTGGCAGCGATGTGTTAATTGGTGATCTGGGTGGTCGCGATACATCGACATTACCCGGCACTAACTACAATATTGCTCTCATCGTTGACGAATCAGGCAGTATGGAAGATAAGCTTTCTTTACTAAAAGGCGCATTAACGAAGTTTGCGAATGATTTAGTTGAGCATGATGGTATTGTCAATATTGCTCTGATTGGCTTTGCCGATAATGCCAATATTAAGACTTCGATCTCTAACTTTGCTGATGTCGGAACGATCCTTGATGATTTCTTGCAACAAATAAATGATTTAAATGCTAACGGTGCGACAAATTATGAAGCCGCATTTAATAAGGCAGTGGATTGGTTTGGCATGAGTGCCCAGGTTAATAATGAAGATGCTGAAAATCTGAGCTATTTCTTAACCGATGGTGACCCGACGCTACATAACGATGGTGGTAATGGTCAGGATACTGACTTTGGTACCTTCCAGGCCGCTGTTGATGCATTTGCCGGCTTAAGTGGCATCAGTGAAGTTAATGCCATCGGGATTGGTAGTGGTGTCAATGCCGACTATCTGAGGTTCTTCGATAACACATCACCAGATGGTATGGGTACTGAAAACTTCGGTTCATCGACGCTTATATTGGCAGATTTCGATATTAATGATGGTGATAACGATCCTCTTGAAAATTACGGTTCATACACGCTAGATACAAATGGTGGTGGTGGAGAAGCGGGTTTCCTTATCAATGATAATTTTTATACAGTTCGAGATCGTTTTCAGGGAAATCCAACAGTACTGACAACTTCTTCATTTACTGTTGCTCTCACGGGCAGCATATTAGCTTTTGATAAAGCGATGTTTTACTTTGGTTCAAGTGATAATTATTCTTGGAAGCTGCAAAAGTTTGATGAGATTGAAAATGAATGGATCACTGTTTCAGATACGGTTCTTAATAAATCAACTGAAAGAGAGAACATTCAGTCTGAGCCACTCGAACAAGGACTATACAGGGTTGGTTTTGAAGTAGAAGATAAATCCAATAATGGTTTTTCGGCAGAACTTGATATAGACAACATAACGCTTTCAACAGAGCTTGATGTTACGGGACATGTCGGTGAGCCACAAATCATTATGACTGCTGATGAGTTGGAAGCGCAGTTAGCAGGGGGTGAATCTACCGATACATTGCTTGCACTGGGTGATGATGAACTCACGGGTGGTGATGGTGATGATGTACTGATCGGTGATAGCTTGTTCACTGGCAATATTGATGAAATTACCGGTGAGGGTTATCAAGGGCTGGTTGACTTCCTGAAAGCAGAGAATGAGGGTGTAGATCCGACCGATGATCAAATCATGGAATATATCCGTGAAAATTATCAGGACCTATACAACGCCAATCCTACGCAGGAAGAAATCGATGCTGCTGGTGACAACATCCTGGATGGCGGCGCCGGTAACGATATCTTGATTGGTGGTGCTGGTGATGATCTGCTGATTGGTGGTTCTGGTAATGACATTCTCATCGGCGGTGCTGGTGCCGATACCTTTAAATGGAATGAAGGTGACGAAGGTACCGAAGATATGCCAGCAGTCGATATGGTCGTTGATTTTAACAGTGAAGATGGTGATGAGCTGAATGTAGCTGATTTACTGACGGATGCTGGTGATGATCTGACGGGTTATCTAACGGCTGCTTATGATGATGTTAACGATCAGACCGTCATTAATGTCTTCACCAATGGTAATGCTGGCGAAACAGGTGCTGCACCAACGCAAAGCATTATTGTTAATGGTCAGTTGGATCATGCCAGCATGGACAATTTGCTGAGCACCGGTTCAACTAATGGTGACAACACCTGAGTGTTTGATTGAACTCAACAACGAAGCCCGCGATAGCAATATCGCGGGCTTTTTGTTTACAGACCTTTCAAAAAGTTAACAAAAAAGATTATTGTTTGTTTATGTCGGTGGGGTTACGCCATGAAATGATATCTAGCTCATAACGTTTAATACTCTTATTTTTGGCAATTTTTGCTGCTGCAGACTGAATTTTTTTGCTGTCTTCTGATGTTAGATTAATAATTCGGAATGGTGTACCAACATCTAAGCTATCAGATTTACTAATAATGTACTTAAATGCGAACGAGTCCAACGGCACTTCCATAAAGCTTTCAATATTATGTAAATTGAAATACTGGTATAGATGACGATTCAGTGAAGACTGAATCAGGTAAATATTGATAACTTTGCGGGCTGCACCCCAGTTAGGCGCATTATTATCAGGTCGACGTAAGATGTTGGCGAGTTGTTTGGTCTTTTTATCAAGGTAGCCTTGAAAGGCAGCTTCTGCCTGTAAGCTACCGACTTGCTGCAAATCAATTTCATCTATAAGAAATTGTCTTGCATTGGCGACGCCGCCTTTTTCAACTTGGCGGCGTAGTGTAGACGGACCGACGCTCATGTTGGCGACGTATCTGATGACGCGGTTAATCCATTTCTGCTCTTCCATGACTTACTCCTGTTAATGGTAAATTGTGATAAAAATCACGCTTTTACTATAGCTGCTTGGTGGGTAGAGGGAAAGTCTTTGAAATATATGGATTAAAAGTGTTTTTGACGCAGTTTGGGTAGTTTTATTTAAGTCTTGTCACTATGGTATCACTGGCTCATCAAATGCTATTCTGCTGAGTGACTGTGTATTCACATTTTGCCGGGCTTGGGCGAGATCATAGCTTTCCTGGAGCCTTAGCCAGCTCTCGGCAGAGCCGCCCAATACAGCTGAGAGTTTGAGCGCCATTTCTGGTGACAGATCAGATTTGCCGTTGAGCAAACGATTAAACGTGCTGGGTGCTACACCTAAAGCTGCTGCGATTTTATTGGCCGAAATATCCTCAAAAGGCGCGATATAAGTCCGATAAATCAATGCGCCGACATGGGGTGGGTTATGTTGCTGATAAACCATTAGTGATAATCCTCATAATTGACGATGTAAGCATCACCGTCGATAAACTCAAATACAATGCGCCAGTTACCAGATACATTAATTGCCCACTGGCCTTTTAGATTTCCATCTAGTGTATGCAGCCGGTATCCGGGTTTGTCCATATCTTCGACGCAGGTAGCGGCATGTAAAAAAGCCAGCCTGTCGGCTAATTTCTCAGCATGTTCTGCCTGAATGCCGGCTTTGCTGCCAGTGGTAAAGAACTTTTCCAGTCCCTTATGTTTAAAGCTCTTAATCATGATTAAATATTAGCTGCTTAATCCGTGTTGCGCAATGCGGAATTTGCTTGCTGTCACAATCTATATTTGAATGATAAACAGCAAGTGATAGCAATATCGTGGGCTTTTTTATAGGCTTATACAAAAAAATCCGGACATTAATGACCATAAAAACACCGACCATATTTATTGCGATTGCCAATTACCGCGATCCGGAAATTACCGCGACGCTGAACGATTGCTTTGCCAAAGCCGCACAACCGGAGCAAATCCGAGTTGGTGTTTTTACCCAGCGATTACCGGCAGATGAAAACTGTCAGGCACCAACGCATCCCCAAGTAGACGAAGTGACTGTTGATGCGTTATCTAGCCTTGGTGTCTGCTGGGCGAGACATCAGTTGTATTCTCAGCTGTTGGGTGATGAAAACTTCGTGCTGCAAATTGACAGCCATATGCGCTTTGAGCCGGATTGGGATATGCGGCTGCTGGCAATGTGGCAACAATGCCAGAACCCAAAGGCGATAATCAGCCATTACCCGCCTGGCTATACACCGTCCGACCAGCTTGCCGAAAAACAAATTACCGTTTTAAAGCCCGGTAAATTTAATGCTAATGGTGTGTTGGTTTATCAGTCTGATACTTATCCGTATTCACAAAAACCAGCGCTGCCAGTTCCGTCAGCGTTTGTATCAGGTAATTTTTTGTTTTCACCAAGAGATGCTATACGTGAGGTGCCTTATGACCCTTACCTGTATTTCTTCGGTGAAGAAATCACGCTATCGGCCAGATTGTGGACACATGGCTGGGATTTTTATGCGCCTGATGATGTGGTGGCCTATCATAACTATGGCAAACAAACTGGCCGGCCGCGGCATTGGGATGATCATCATAATGTGGCAGAACTAGAAGCACTAAGTGTGCAGCGGATTCAGTATTTGTTGGCCGGTAAAGTGCCGGATAATCCAGAGGCTTTGAAGGATTTAGAACGCTATGGTCTGGGCAATGCAAGATCGTTAGCGGACTATGAAAAGCTGGCAAAAGTCGACTTTAAACAGCAGCAGATTCTGGAAACGCGTTATGTCCGAGATGGGCGGATGATGCGAATTTTTAAAGGCTGATGCTGGATTCAGGATAATCGCTGGATTTCCGGAATGACGTTGTGTTTTATCCCCCCCCCCTCACCCTTGCCTTCACCTCAAAGGGAGAGGGATTAGCAGTTTAATTTTTCTTTTATTCTCACAGTGACTGTGCGAGCGAGACTTTGGAGAAAACCTGTCATTCCCGCGCAGGCGGGAATCTAGTGCCTAAGCTATAGGCTGGGTCCCCGCCTGCGCGGGGACGACATTATTGGCAATTTCACTCCTGATATTCTGTGGTTTGCTGGGAAGAGGGAGGCGACTTTTACGTTTCCCCCTGACCCATGCCCTCTCCCCAAAGGGAGAGGGATTAACCGGTTGTTGATTTCTAAAAGGTTGTCATGTCGACTGAAATGGAGACATCCCAAGATTTTTCGACTGCACTCAAATTGACATTTATATGTTCAAAAAGACTGGTGGCTCACGACGGCGGATATTGAGAGCTACCAGCAGTCATTCAATGCCGCGGTATGCTCACCGCGCTGGTTGACGGTCATTGTCCCGCAGCGATCATTGGCCTGCGCATTTTTGGGCGTTGCCGACAGGCGGTAGCTGGTGGCATTCGAAGCGGCAATCGCTAAATCATAGTACTTGGTGTTGCCTTCTTTGGGGGATTCATTGAATGGTAAAGCCGCGCCTGCGTAGGTGAAGTTCTCGGTATAAAAGCGCTCCATATAGCTGGCCAGTTCAAGCAAGTCGGATTGGGCATTAACCCGGCGGGTTTCACGAACCTGTTCCTGATAAGAGGGCAAGGCAATCGCGGCGATAATACCCAGAATGACTACTGTGACCATCAGTTCAATCA
>CAMPHB010000054.1 GCA_946885755.1 uncultured Methylophaga sp.
GTTTCTACAAGTGCCGTTTTGCTTAATTGTATATGTGGTCCGGGACCACTTATCACCACGGCCATTAATCCCGGCTTTTGTGCACTGCGATCAAACAGCCATTGTGATGTGATGCCACTGAAACCAGTCATTGGCTGTGCAGGCTTTAGTGTTGGGGTATATTGCAGATAAACAGTACAAATCGGATATTCCACTGTGTTACTAAAGATCGGATTATCAGGCAGCAGTCTGGCAAGCGCTGCCGGTGGTAAAGCAAGTATTACAGCGTCAGCGAAATATGACTCGCCAGCTTGGTCGATTATGCCGGTGATTTGATTATCGTTAATCAACAGCGATTGCACGCGGTTATTGAGACATATCTGAGTGCCACGCTGGGTGAGGTAGCTACCAAGCGGATTCGGTAAAACATCACCCAGTGGCTTATTGGGGATCAGCAGTTCGGTTGCGTTTTGACCAGCGAATAAACTTGCCTTTAACACATCAGCAAACACATTTGCCGCCGCTTCATCAATTGGCGTATTGAGCATTGCCAACGTTAAAGGCTCCCAAAGCTGACGAATTAACCGTTGTGGCTGACGGCTTTTTTGCAAAAAATCTGTCACGGTCATTGCGCCGTCGGCATTAATATCTGATAACTGCTTTTGTAATCGCCAGATAGCTGTGACGCTGCTGAAGCCAGCACTTTTCCACAGCTGTATCAGACGGTTTAATTGCGGTGTTAATCTGCCGCGGCTACTGATAAAAAGCGGCGGATAGGCGGGATCCAATACTGATAAATCAAGCGGTTGCCGGCTGAAAACGTCATTTGCATCCAGGCCGATTTGTTGCATTAACTCCAGCATTTGCCGGTAAGCACCGAGCATTAAATGCTGGCCATTGTCGACAGTGACATCTTGCCATTGAACGCTACGGGCGCGGCCACCTAAAACAGCGCTGGCTTCAAACAAGCGGATATCACAATGATGCTGGCTGAGTTCTGCTGCAGCAGCGAGGCCACTCCAGCCACCGCCAACAATAATGACCCGCATGCGCATGTTCAGGCCTTATATTGGCCGGCTTGCCGGGAAGTCCGCCAGGCAAGCCACAGTTTGCGTATTGGCGTAAGTGCCACACGCTGTTGCATGACCCGGTAACCATCATCGGCAATTTCGTCGAGCGTTGCGCGGTAGATAGCTGCCATAATCAATGCCGTTTTTTGCCGGCTGCGATCGGCTTCGGGCAATAAAGCTAAAGCCTCATCATAAGTTTGCTGAGCCCGTTGTGTTTGAAACGCCAGTAATTCAGTCAGTTCAACTGAGCTTTGTAAGTACAGGATTTGCTGCTCGCTGACACGAAATTGTGCCAGTTCATCTTGCGGCAGATAAATCCTGCCGCGCTCGGCATCTTCCCGAACATCCCGGATAATATTAGTCAGTTGCAAAGCAAGGCCGAGTTTTTCAGCGAATTTGAGGGTTTTACGATCGCTGTAACCGAAAATTTCCGCTGACAGCAGGCCGACAACACCGGCGACCCGATAGCAATACAGTGCTAGATGTTTAAAGGCGGGATAGCGCTGGGTTTGCAAATCCATAGCCATACCATCAATGATTTCCATGAAATATTCTTCATTGAGATCAAAGTGTTGTAGCGCATCGGTCAGTGCTTTACCAACCGGATGATTCGGTTTGCCGGCAAAAGTATCGCTGATTTCACCGCGCCACCATTGCAGCGTTTGCGCCGCAACCTGTGAATCAGTTATTTCATCAACGGCATCATCAACTTCACGGCAAAACGCGTACAGCGCCATGATGGCATCACGTTGCGGTTGCGGTAAAAATAAAAAACTGTAGTAAAAGCTGGAACCACTGCGCGCGGCTTTATCGCGGCAGTATTGTTGCGGTGTCATTTTTGCAGCCGCTCAACGATTTTGCCCTGAACCAGATGCTGGTCAATGATTTCATCAACATCTGCCTGATTATGGTACTGATACCAAACGCCTTCGGGATAAATAACCATGATCGGACCCTGGGCGCAGCGGTTTAAGCAACCGGCAGTATTGATGCGGACTTTTTTCAGCTTTAAATCTTTAACCCGCTGTTTGGCATAGTCGCGCAGACCCTGAGCATCATGCTGCATACAGTAGGCTTTGCCCTCGGCATCGTCGCGCTGATTGGTGCAAAAAAATACGTGATGTTTGTAAAAGTCAGCCATGCTGGCAGTCTACCTGTTGAACCGTAAACCTCGCAAAATCCGTCATCTAAAATTCCCGTGACACCGCAAAATCTGCTAATGCCAGCAGTGCCGTTTTATAGTCGGAATCAGGCAGAATTTGCAAAGCTGCTTTGGCGGCATCGGCTTCCTGACGAGCCGTTTGTGCGGTGTAATCAATGGCGCCGGTGTTTTGGATAATGGCAATGATCTCATCAATGCTGTTCCGTTCACCGTTTTCGATGGCTTTGCGGATCAGTGCTGATTGCTGCGCATTGCCATGGCGCATGGCATAAATGAGCGGCAAAGTCGGTTTACCTTCAGCCAGATCATCGCCAATATTTTTGCCTAAGGTATCGCTGTTGGCGCTATAGTCCAGTAAATCATCAACCAGTTGAAAAGCGCTGCCGAGATGCATCGAATAGTTGGCCATCGCTTTTTCAGTGTCGATATCGGTTTTGCTGAGCACGGCGCCGAGCTGGCCGGCCGCTTCAAATAACTTGGCAGTCTTATGATGTATCACCTGTAAATAGCGCTGCTCGGTGGTGTCGGCATCATGGACGTTAAGCAGTTGCAGTACTTCACCTTCGGCAATGATATTGGTGGTGTGAGACAGGATTTGCATCAGCCGCATCGAATCCAGCTCTACCATCATTTCAAAAGCGCGGGTATAGAGAAAGTCGCCGACCAGCACACTGGCTTCGTTGCCCCAGACACTGTTGGCAGTTTCCTGGCCACGGCGCATTTCGGAGTGATCCACCACGTCATCGTGCAGTAATGTGGCGGTGTGGATAAATTCAATAATGGTGGCCAGATTAATATGCGCATCACCCTGATAACCGCAGGCGCGGGCACTCAATAAAGCGATGGCGGGACGCAGGCGTTTACCGCCGCTATTAATGATGTAATGGCCTAATTGATTGATCAGCACCACCTCAGAATGCAGCCGCTGCTGTATCATAGTGTTGACTGCATCCATATCCTGGCGGATAAGCGCGTAAATGGCTTGAATATCCACGAAATCCGGGAGTCCGTTGTCTGCTAAAACGCGTACTTTGGCATGCAGGCCGGTGATGCGCAAATATTTCAATTTGCATTTGATCTGTGTTGGTAAACGGGCTACAATTGCCGGTCTTTTGTAGGGTTACCTGCAATAATTACTTATTTTTGGAGACAGCGATGTACGCTATTGTCGCGACTGGTGGTAAACAATACCGTGTTAAAGAGGGTGAAACCCTCCGCGTAGAAAAACTGTTCGCAGAAGCCGGTGAAACGGTTGAACTGGATAAAGTTCTGTTGGTTGGCGAAGGCGACAACATCAAAGTTGGCGCGCCTTACTTAGAAGGTGCCAAGGTCACTGCTAAAGTAGCTGCCAATGGCCGTGGTGATAAAGTCAAAATCATCAAATTCCGTCGCCGTAAACACAGCCGTAAACAGATGGGTCACCGCCAATCATTTACTGAAATTGAAATCACCGGCATCAGCGCCTGATTTCGGCTAGACGATAAGATTAAGAAGAGGATTTAAACATGGCTCATAAGAAAGCGGGTGGTAGTACACGTAACGGTCGCGACTCCGAGTCGAAACGCCTTGGTGTAAAACGCTTCGGTGGTGAATCAGTTCTGGGTGGTAATATCCTGGTGCGCCAACGTGGTACTAAATTCCACGCCGGTCGTAACGTAGGTGTTGGTAAAGACCATACCCTGTTTGCGACTGCAAATGGTAAAGTGCTGTTTGAAACCAAAGGTGCCAATAACCGCACGTTTGTCAGCGTTGTTGCCGAGTAAAATTTCTGTAAGCCCTGCCGGGGCAGACAGCCAAAAGCCCCGCTGATGCGGGGTTTTTTGTATTTAGCCACTGGGTTTTGCAGTGGAAGATAAGGTCCGTAAATGAAGTTTGTAGATGAGGCGAAAATCACCGTAAAAGCGGGTGATGGCGGCAATGGCTGCCTGAGTTTTCGCCGTGAAAAATATATTCCCTTTGGCGGACCGGACGGTGGTGATGGCGGTGATGGCGGTGATATTTATCTGGTCGCCGATGAACAGGTCAACACACTGATTGATTTTCGTTACCAGCGGCATTTTAAAGCTGAGCGCGGTGAAAATGGTCGCGGCCGGCAATGTAGTGGTGCACGCGGCAATGATCTGGTCATTAAAGTGCCGGTCGGCACCGAAGCCTGGGATGACGATACCGATGAACTCATCGGTGATCTGGTGAAATCCGGCGATAAAATGCTGGTGGCTAAAGGCGGCTGGCATGGTTTGGGTAATCTGCGTTATAAATCCAGCATTAACCGTGCGCCCCGGCAGACCTCTGATGGCACGCCCGGTGAAGAGCGACATCTGCGGCTGGAAATGAAACTACTGGCGGATATTGGTCTGCTCGGTTTGCCTAATGCCGGTAAATCGACATTTATCAGTCAGGTGTCTGCCGCGCAGCCCAAAGTTGCTGACTATCCGTTTACCACGCTGCATCCCAATCTTGGTGTGGTCACCCTTAAAGATGTGCGCAGTTTTGTTATTGCTGATATTCCGGGGCTGGTTGAAGGTGCCGCCGAAGGCGCGGGACTGGGTATTCAGTTTTTAAAACATTTAACCCGTACCCGACTGTTATTGCATCTGGTAGACATGGCCCCGGTTGATGTTGAACAGGATCCGGTGGAAAGCGTTAATATCATTAATAACGAATTACAGCGCTACAGTGATGCGCTGGGCAGCCAGCCGCAATGGCTGGTGCTCAATAAAATGGATTTGGTGCCGGAAGACCTGCGTGAAGATTTATGTCAGGAAGTGCTCGGTCGCCTGAACTGGCAAGGCCCGGTGTACCGGGTCAGCGGTAAAAGTGGTGAAGGCTGCGCAGCATTATGTGAAGATGTCATGGAATTTCTGGAATCGCAGCGCGAAACCGCCGCCCCAGAGGATATTGACGCTGAGGACTAAGCTTGGAAAATCCGCATCAACAACTGGTGTCGACCCGGCGCTGGGTCATAAAAATTGGTAGCGCCTTACTGACCAAGCCCGGTGAAGGGCTGGATATTGACCGGATCCGCTGGTTAAGTGGCGAAATCGCTGAACTGCGTCGGCAGGGCAAAGAAATTGTTCTGGTGACTTCCGGCTCGGTGGCTGCCGGTATGCAGCAGCTAGGCTGGCGTAAACGGCCGCATGCACTGAATCAGCTTCAGGCGGCGGCCAGTGTCGGCCAGATGAACCTGATCCACGCTTATGCCACTGCCTGCCAATACTATGGCATTCACACCGCACAGATTCTGCTGACCCATTCTGATTTATCGGACCGTGGCCGGCATCTTAATGCCCGCAGCGCTTTGCAAACGTTACTGGAAATGGGCGTGCTGCCGGTCGTTAATGAAAACGATACCATCGCCACTGAAGAAATCCGTTTTGGCGATAACGATACGCTGGCAGCAATGACCGCCAATTTAATCGAAGCTGATGTATTGGTGATCCTCACCGACCAGGATGGCTTTTTTGACAGCGATCCACGGAAAAACCCTAATGCCCGGATGCTGGCCGCTTCTGCCGCCAGTAATCCGAATCTGGATCAGATGGCCGGTGACAGCAAAGGCGAACTCGGCCGTGGTGGTATGGCGACCAAATTACTAGCCGCGCGGCGTGCTGCGCGCAGTGGTGCCACCACGGTAATTTTGTCTGGTAAGCAACCGGATAATTTACGGCATCTGGCAGCAGGCCATGGCGTAGGCACTTTGCTGTGGCCGGATATCAAACCAATAAAAGCGCGTCAGCAATGGCTGGTTGGACATTTGATCCCCAAAGGTCGGATTTTGCTGGATGATGGCGCCGTTAACGTCATTTGTAAGCAAGGTAAAAGTTTATTGCCGGTGGGGGTACGCGGCGTAGAAGGTGCGTTTTCCCGTGGTGAACTGGTGATTTGCTGTGATTTGCAGGGCCGTGAAGTGGCCCGCGGTCTGGTGAATTACAGTGTGGCGGAAGCCGCCAAAATCATGGGCCAACCCAGTCAGGCGATTGAAGCATTGCTGGGTTATGTCGATGAGCCGGAGTTAATTCATCGCGATAATCTGGTGGTCACAGCGTAAATAACAGGCATAAAAAAACCGGCGACAGCCGGTTTTTTTGCAACACGTTTGGTTTGAATTACATCGCGCGAACGGCGTTGTTCAAACGGCTCTTGCCACGTGCGGCAGTATTTTTGTGAATCAGGCCTTTACGTGCCATCCGATCCAGAACAGGCACTGCGGCTTGGAAAGCAGCAGTTGCTTGCGTTTTGTCACCAGCGACAATCGCTTTTCTGATTGCTTTGATGGTGGTACGCATGGCAGAACGCTGGCTAGCATTCAGCTGGCGGTGTTTTTCCGCTTGACGAGCGCGTTTTCTTGCTTGTGCTGAGTTTGCCAAAGTGCTTCTCCTAAAAATCAGCTGTTTGTTTATGAACCGGGCATTATCCTGATTTTTAACCCGTTTGTAAATGGTATGATTGCCAATTTTTTCGGGGATTGGAACTGATGCGGATCATCACGGTAAATGTTAACGGTATCCGCGCCGCAGCGCGCAAAGGTTTTTTCGACTGGCTGGGCAAACAAAACGCTGATGTTGTCTGCATTCAGGAAACCAAAGCGCAGATCCACCAGCTCAGCGATCCGCAATTTCATCCCGAAGGTTATCACTGTTATTACCATGATGCGCAAAAGCCCGGTTATAGCGGTGTCGCCCTGTATTGCCGGCAGCAGCCTGATGCGGTGATTGTCGGCATGGGCAATGACGAATTCGATGCCGAAGGGCGTTATATTGAAGCCCAGTTCGGCAAGCTCAGTGTAGTGTCATTGTATTTGCCATCCGGTACGTCGGGCGATGTGCGGCAGGAAGTGAAGTATCGCTGCATGGATTTTATCGAAGCACGCTTGCAGCAGATCCTCGATGACGGTCGTGAGTTTATCGTCTGCGGTGACTGGAATATCGCCCACAAAAACCAAGATATCCGCAACTGGAAAGGCAATCAGAAAAATTCCGGCTTTTTGCCCGAGGAGCGGGCCTGGCTGGACAAGCTGTTTGGTGAACTGAAGTTTGTCGATGCCTTTCGCGAATTACCGCAAGCCGAACATGAATACACCTGGTGGTCGAATCGCGGTCAGGCCTGGGCCAATAACACTGGTTGGCGCATTGACTATCATATCCTCAGCCCGAATCTGCAAGGTACGGTCAAAGCCACCGATATTTATCGTGATGAGCGTTTTTCGGATCATGCGCCACTGACCGTTGATTACGATTACCATCTATAGATTGGGTTGAGGCACGAAACCCAACAATCTGAAACATGCTGCCTTATTCGTTCGCTGCCGCAGGGCGTTCATTTATTTTGTTTGTCCAAAATAAACGAACCAAACAAAATGACAGCCCATGCTTGCCCTGCGGGTACCCTGTGCTTCTCGATCTGCCTGGGCATAACGGTGAACTCGCTGCGCTCAAACA
>CAMPHB010000055.1 GCA_946885755.1 uncultured Methylophaga sp.
CGCGGTTTGCAGGATAATATTCACCATTTATGGCTGCATAACGGTAAACAAATTGACCTTATTACCCTGCAGATCCAAGGCGGACGGGAACAGGGTTACCGGGCTTTCAGTTATAAAAATAATTTCCCTGAAAAACCGGTCGGCAACTGGCAGGTCCGGGTGGTCACCGACTCCGGCCAGTTGGTTGGCCTGACCCGTTTTACGGTAACCGATTAGCTGTCGCTGACTTTCAGTTTACCGGCAATAAAATCACTGTGCGCCACATGCAATAAGCCCGCTATGCGGCGGATCACATGCTGCTCAACCGCCTGAATATCATCATCGGCAGCGGCCATTTGCCAGAGTGATTCAATCAGCTGAATTTTTTCGGCCATGCTGTACTGATTATTGATTTCGCGGGTAAAAGCAAAATAGTCGGTGGCTGATGCATGCGCATGCATGGCCTCTTCAAATAAGCTTGCTGCCGCAGCGTCGGAGAGTTGAAACTGTTTTTTTAACAGTCTTTGCAGAACATTGATTTCCATTGCATCTTCTGCATGGTCAGCCGCCATGACTTCAACCATTAACGCCGCGACGGCAAGCTTTGGCTGGTTTTTGACCGCACCCGCCAGATCCGCGTCATTATCAGATTGTGGATTGAGCAAAGCTTTAATGGCATTGAGCATAAATGGACTCTCACTATAAAACGGCTCTGACCGGCTAACGGCTTGCTGAGTTCAGCGATTGAGAATAACTGCCGCCTGATACCGCGCTTTACCGTAGCCCAATAAGCGGTTGAACTCTTTATGCGTCACCGGAATATACAGACTGTCAGTCAGCGTTTTGTCATCATCCCAATCGATATCGGGATCATGAAAATAGACAAAAGTATCGGAAATCGACACCAATAACACCCAGTGCGGTGATTTGTTCTGATTCAGCCGGTAAGAGCTTATCAGCACGACAACCAGCGCCCCGGCATCAAGATGACCACGCAGCAGATTAACATCCAGCGATTGCAATTGCTGATGGATATCAGACTGACTGATCTGCCGGACAAAATCCTCATGCACACACTGCATCACCTGCTTTTTTTCATCACTGCGCACGCCGTTAACAAACGGCACTTCATTGCTATTGGTAATCAGTGTGGTCTTAAAACCCCGTCGCCATGCCGCTAAAGCCAAACCATGGCCGCTACAGCCGCCATGGCCGGAAGTCATAAAAATGGTGGTCGCTTCACGCCAGATCTGTAATTCACTGATCCGCTCCAGCGGCGGCATATCCGGTTTCAGGGTTTTCATGGCCATCATCAGACTGGCCGGACCGCAGGTGAAATCGGTGCTTTGAGAATAGTGCAAGACCTGATTTTGCAGCGTATCCGGCTCTGGTTGCAGCACTTTCATCATGCGCATGGCGTCGGTGTGATCTTCGTAAAAGTCACTGACCACATCAAACTTTTTATAACCGAGATTTTCGTACAGCCGGATAAAACTGCGCCCTGCCGCCAGCGCCGCTTTTTCGGCTGCCGTCATCAGTGCGTTGGCAATACCCTGTTTGCGCTTACCGGGATCAACGGCCAGTGAATAAATCCGACCCAGCGACGTACCGCGTGAATAAAGCAATAACACATAACCAGCCAGCTGCTGATTTTTTTCCGCCAGCAACAATAAGGCGTTGGCTTTATTGATCATCCATTTGAAACTGCGCCGTGACAGCCGGTCGGAGTCAAAGCAAATTTTTTCCAGCGCCAGCAGTGCCTCCACATCATCCAGCGTGGCCGCACGAATTTGCAGATCAGTTGCCTCAGTTACTGCCATTGCTCTGGCCACTGAGCCCTTCCAATGCCATTTCAATAACCTGTCGGCCACGGAATAACACCAGCTCCCGCCATTGGGTCTCAGCCGGGCAGAAAAAATCCTGCATGGCGTGTTTGATATCCAGCGTTTGCTGTTCCGACCAGTCGATTTTGCCGGACTGCTGCAACTGATGATCGGCATATAAAACCCGCAACATTTCGCTGTTGCCAAAGCTGCCAAATTCCAGTGTCAGAAAACAGACATGCTCACCCTGTGCGTGCCAGAAATAGTCATGCAGGCCGTGTTTAACACCGGAACTGGAGGTACCCAGCGCCGGTTCAGTCACCGTGGCGCCGAATAAATCCAACGCCGTTTTGGTGGCTTTGCTGTTGTGCGGATGATCGCAAATCAACTCACCATAACCATACGGGCCAAGGCCGCTGTGAATATCAATGACGACGATTTGCTCGCGTTTTTCCGGTTTGATTTGCGTGGCCAATTGTTCAATGACTTCGCGTGACCAGCTGGCTTTGTCGCCACCATAATACAGCGCGTCTTTTTGCTGGTACTGACCCTGACTGAGCGTATCAAACAGCTCACGATGGCTACCGATTTTATCGGCACTGGCTTTGCTAAGATCCTGCCAGATTTTTAATGTTTCGCTAGAATCCGGTAATTTACCGGCAAAATCGACGAAGTTACGGTTAATATCCACGCCGTCGTTATCATTGCGGCTGGCCCAGGCAAATCCCCAGGGATTCAGCGCATGCACCATTACCACACAAATATCCGGCGGCAAACGCCGGTGGCGGCTGACAAAATCTGATTGAATGGCTGAGCCAACACCGCCCTCCACACCATGTAAACCCGACACTAGAATCAGCATATTTTTGGCTTTGGGGTTACCCGCCCAGGCAATATCACAGAACAGCTTTTCGTTTTTCGGCCCTTTCAGCGGGTGGGCGATATTATTGAAACGTTCCACAATCGAGCTGGTCTCAACCGACGATACAAACTTATCGCGTGCCCCGGCATAGCGTTGTGAAAACACGCTCAAAACGGCTTCTGCATACATGGCGTCAACGCTCCTGTTTCAAAAAATTTGGCGAAGAATAGGTGTTTTTACCGATTTTGACCAGTAAACCGGCACGGTGGCAAAATTTTTTAGCACAACCATGACACAATCACTTTATGATGCACAAATAGACCCGTGCCAAGGCTAAGGAGACGCCACCCGAATCTATGAGTAACCATCTGATAATAGTAGAGAATATCGCTGACTGGGCGCCCTATTTTCCCAGCGCACAAGTCATCGCGGTAGATGATTACCTGCAAACCTCTACGCAAACACCTTCCGGTCGTGCGCAAATTATTAACCTCTGTCACAGCCTTGATTATTTAAGTCCCGGCTATTATTGCTCCATGGTTGCTGAAGCCCGCGATCACCGGGTGATCCCCAGCCTGCGCACCATTAATGATTTATCGCGCAAAAGTTTGTATGCCTTTGATCTCAGCGATTTAACCGAAAAGCTCGACAAAGTCATCACGGCCAGCAGTAAACAGTCAGAAGAAAACTTCCGCCTTAAGGTGTTTTTCGGCCAATGTGAATTCAAAGCTCTGCAAAAACTGGCACGGCAGATTTACGAACAATATCCCTGCCCGATTATTGAAATTGACTTTACCAACAAGGGCCACTGGCTGATCAGCCAGATCCGTGCTGGTGCGCTGGATCAACTAAGCGAAACTGAGCAGGATTTATTTGCCAATGCACTGGATGCTTTTAGTCATAAGTTGTGGCGAAAGCCCTCAAAACGCCGTCAATATCGCTACGATATGGCGATTTTGCATAATCCCGATGAGAAAATGCCGCCCAGTGATATGACCGCGTTGCGGCGTTTTATCGGCAGTGGTAAACGGTTGGGTATTGATGTCGAGTTGATAACACCGCGTGATTACATTCGCCTTGCTGAATATGATGCGCTGTTTATCCGCGAAACCACGGCGATTCACAACCACACCTATAAATTTGCCCGACGCGCCGAAAGTGAGGGGCTGGTGGTGGTGGATGATCCGACGTCGATCATTCGCTGCACCAATAAAATTTACTTGAAAGAACTGCTGGAAAAACATCAGCTGCCGATGCCGGAATCACATCTTTTATATCGTAATGACAAAACCGGTTTGCATCAGCTCTGTGAAACCGCCAGCTTCCCATTGGTGATGAAAATCCCTGACGGTGCGTTTTCCAAAGGCGTTATCAAGGTTAATAATGCCGATGAACTGCGTATAAATGCCGCTGAGTTTTTCCAGCAATCGGCGATTATTCTGTTACAGGAATTTATGTTTACCGACTACGACTGGCGCATTGGTGTGTTTAATAATAAACCGCTATATGCCTGCCAGTACTTTATGAGTAAAGGCCATTGGCAGATTTATAATCACAACACCAAAAAAGGCACGGCTTCCGGCAAGTCTGCCGCGGTGCCGATTTCAGAAGTGCCGGAAAAAGTGCTGAAAATCGCCACCAAAGCCGCCAAACTGGTCGGTGATGGCCTGTATGGTATTGATATCAAACAAAGCGGTTCGCGCGTCGTACTCATCGAAGTCAACGACAACCCGAGCATCGACAGCGGTGTTGAAGATGCTTATCTCGGCCCGGCGTTATATGACGATATCATGCGCGAATTTCTACGCCGCTTGGAAGTGCGCAAAGCCCATCGACAGTAGCTTCACCCTCAGCCTAGCCCTCTCCCAGAGGGAGAGGAAATAAAACTCCTTCCCCTGTTGGGGGAAGGTCGGGATGGGAGCCGTTAAACCGGCAATTAATCAGAACGAGTAACTGGCACCCACGTGCAAATAACGTTTTTCACCGACAAAGTAACGGTAATCCGGAATGTTGGCGTTGTAATCAGCGCGTTCTGCATATTCTGTGTTGAACAAATTCTGCACCCGGCCATAAACCGTCAGTTTGCTGTTTACGTCATGTTTCAGGTACAAGTTGAACACATCATGGCCTTCGTATTTGAAGGTGTTGGCGTCATTCAGGTAGTACTCGCTCATGTGAACCCATTCCAGTTCAGCACGGGTTTGTTGTGTTGCATTCCAGCCTAAGCGGATATTGCCCATCCGTCTCGGGGCTGTAACCAGATAACTGCCGTCTTCAATTGACGCATTGGCTTTATCAAAGTCGTATTCATGCTTGGCAAAACTGGCACTGGCGGCAATATCAAACTGCTCGTTAAACGGATAAAACATGCCAATTTCCAGACCTGTATGCTCTGTTTTGCCATCCGGCACATTTTGATCGCTGCTGTCTGTAAAGAAATAATCCCGTTTCTTCATATGATAAGCAGTCACCTCATACTGCAGCCCTTCACCCAGTTTCCGCATACCAATTTCGATACTGTCAATTTGTTCAGAGTCTGCGGTACCACCGGTCAATGTCGGCTGGATTTGTGCACGATACAGATCGGTGGTCTGCGGTGCCCGGTTACCACGCGCATAGTTGATAAAGGCACTGGTGTCTTCAGTAAGCGCCTGCACTAACCCGAGCTTCGGACTCAGGTTGCTGAAGGTATCTTCATCACTGTCAGGGCGCAGATAACGATCACTTCCTGCGAGTGTGCGCGAACCAGTGTTGTTGGTGTAATCGTACTTGGTGTATTCATAACGGACGCCAGCAGTCAGGCGGGTTTTTTCCAGAATTTG
Source organism: uncultured Methylophaga sp. (assembly GCA_946885755.1). The sequence continues at coordinate 5,487 of CAMPHB010000055.1, forward strand.
CCACTCGGTATGGGCATAAGGCGCGATCACCGTGGCATCTACATCGTAGTCATAATGTACACCGGGAATGAAAGGCCCCGTAAATGGCGCTGGATTAAACTGCACTTCCGACAAACTACCTTCGGTATATTCGAAGTCGGTACCCAGAATAATTTTATGGCCGCCGGCTAGTTCTTTGGTGTAGGCGCTTAATAAACCCACACTGCTATGTTTGTTTTTCTCGACTGGTTGACCCGGCAGGAAATGCATCAGAAATTCCATTTCGGTATGCCGTAAATAAGGTGTTAAACGGAATGTTGAACTATCATCCAACTGCCGTTCCCACTCTGTCGACAGCCGGGTTGCTTTGGCATCACGATACGCTTCCGGATTCGGGTTGGTACGCGACAGACTTTCATCTTCGTAGGCTTTGAAACCGACAATATAACCGGCCGTTTCCTGATTCAGATTGGTATGGCTGAACAAGGTCTTAAAACTATCTCGGTCGCCATAATAATCGTGGCGAAAGCTGACCTTTTGCTGGTCATAACCGGACTCACTGACATACCCACCATCCGTGCTGCCGTTAACACTCAGCCGGTACCCATGACGGCCTTCGGTATCACTGATGGTGCCTTTGAGTTTGTAGAGATCATGCGGACCAATACTGAAATCGATTTCCCGTTGCAAATCGAGTGACGGCGCGCGGCTTAACACGTTAATCAAACCATGCACGGCATTGGAGCCGTATAAGGCACTGCCCGGACCACGTACCACTTCAATACCACCGGCCTGCTCATAGTTCACTTCAAACAAGCCGTTTACATTGGCAAAGCCCGCAGCACGCAGCGGAATACCATCTTCTAAGTAAAGAAACGAACCAGCGCCGGCACCACCGGTTAAAACAGGTGAACGAATTGAGGTTAAATGTTCCTGCCCATTACCACGCTGTACATTTACCCCGGGAACGCGATTAACAATTTGGTTAATATGATCAGGACGCACCAGATCAATTTCTTCTTCGGAAACCCGGCCGGTATTGCCCGCCAGATCCAGCAGTGGCGACTCACTGCGGGTGCCGGTGACCACCAGTTCTTCAAGGGCGGCGGCGTCTTCTTCCTGCGCCATGACGGAATGCGGCAAACTGATGGTTGCGAGGGCAATCCATAATGGCAAATTCTTTTTGGTAAACATCGTGAACAAGTTCCTGACAATTCGAGAAAATACGGTAAATTTTAGCATAAGGTGCCCGCCACAGCTCAGGAAAACCCTTAAATTAACTTGAAAACTGGCGCTTTCACCCCAATTAAAGCAGCATTAAATTTTCATCATTAGATGTGGCCGCATGGAATACAAAGACTATTACAAGATTTTAGGCGTCGACCGCAAAGCTTCTGCCGAAGAAATCAAAAAAGCCTACCGCCGGCTGGCCCGCAAATATCACCCGGACGTCAGCAAAGAGCCCAACGCCGAAGACAAGTTCAAGGAGCTTGGCGAGGCTTACGAAGTGCTGCGTGATGCCGAAAAACGCGCTCAGTATGATCAGTTTGGCGGCCAATATCGCCATGGCCAATCGTTTAATCCGCCGCCCGGCTGGGACGAAAACCTTGGTGGTTTTGGCCGCAGCAATTTCAGCAGTTTTTTTGAGAACATGTTTGCCGGTGGTATGGGCGGCGGCCGTGGTGATGGTTTTTTTGCCCGTGGCGAAGATGTGACGGCCAAGATCACTATCAGTCTTGAAGAAGCTTTTCACGGCAGCAACAAAACGATTCGCCGGCCCACCGGCGCAACACAAAGCGGTACCGTCAATGTCAAAATTCCCGCCGGCGTCAGTGCCGGTCAGAAAATTCGTTTAGCCGGACAGGGCAAAGCCGGCATGGGCGGCGCACAGGGCATTTCCCTCGGCCTGTTCCTGGTCGCGGCGCTGGGCGGGTTCGCCCTGCTGAGTTTCCACGTGCAGGGGCGCAGGCTCCCCAACGGCCTGGTGGTGGGACACGGCCTGCTGGCGGTGGCGGCTTTCGTCACGTTGCTGGCGGCGGTGTTCTCGGTCGCGACCGGCGGGGATTATCGCTCGGCCAATGTGACAAAAAATCTCGTCATGAGCCTGAACTCTGCGGTGGCGACGCTGGTGTTCTATCTGCAGGGCGTCGTCCACTGGCCGCAGACGTTTGCGCT
>CAMPHB010000056.1 GCA_946885755.1 uncultured Methylophaga sp.
AAGCGTCAGCGGTATTAACCATAAACATTCAGCAGTCAGTCCGTTCAAGCCATCCACCGGATGCATTTTGCGAATCAGACCATACAAAGCAAAAGCGATGGATAAAGACAGCCCCACCCATGGTAAAGCACCAAGACTGATGAGTTCCCAGACAATGGCGATCACTGCAAAAACAGCCGCTGCCGCTTGCAACTTATGCAGCCGTTCTTTAAGAATCAGCCGGGCCAGTAATAAACTCATCACCGGGGTAATAAAATAACCGAGACTGGCCTCAAGTACCCGCTGTTCAGATACCGCCCAGATATAAATCAGCCAGTTAACGGCAATAAGCAAAGACGAAACAGCCAGCCAGGCCATTTGTTGTTTATTTATGATCAACCGGGTCAGACTGCGCCAGCGGCCCAGCAAAATGCCAATCAGCAAAGTTGCCAAAAGCGACCAGATTATCCGATGTGCCAATACCTCAGTGGCACTGACATGGCTTAAATAATGGAAAAATAACGGAAAGCCACCCCAGATAGCATAAGCCGCAATCGCTAGTAAAAGTCCGTGCATCAGTTTCTCGCTTAACAGAGCTAAAAGTGTAATGCATTTGCCCCGGCAGTACAGAGACGGAATTTGTTATAGTCGGCCGGGTGAATTGCCTACAGGGAACGGCTTAAAGTGGCTAACAAGTTCATCCAGTTACATGCACGGCTGAGATATTATCAGCGTGCCGGCTATCTCGCGCCAGTGCGTATTGCCCTGTTATATGCCGTTTTCGCGGCGTTATGGATTTTTTTCTCGGATCAGTTTATCGAATTAATCGCCACTGACAAACGCGGGTTATCGCAACTGCAAACCTTTAAAGGACTGGCTTTTGTGGTTGTCACCACCTTGCTGGTATGGCTGCTGGTACACCGTTCATTCAGTGCACAAATCCGCTTGGTACAGGCATTACGAAACAGCCAGCAACGTCAGCAATTATTACTAGATACGGTGCCTTATGGCATTCAGGAATCTGATCTGAATGGCAAAATCACCTACAGCAACAAAGCCCATCATCAGATCCTGGCGGCGGCTGAGGGAACCTTGATCGGCCGTAATATCTGGGATTTTCAGGTTGATCCTCAGGAGCAGCAGGATCTGCAAAGGTATTACGCGCAACTGGTTGACCAGCAGCCCACACCGGAAGCCTATGTCACCAGCAACATGACGCTGGACGGACAGCAAAAAGTGTTGGAAATTGTCTGGGACTATTTACGCGACAGTGATGGTCAACTGCAGGGCTTTATTGCGGTTATTTCGGATATTACGATGCGTAAACGCCAGGAAGAGCGCATTTTGCATCTGGCACATTACGATACCCTGACCAATCTGCCCAACCGCTTTCTGGCAATGGACCGGCTTAAGCAGATCCTAAAACAAACAAAGCGCCAGCAACAGTTGGCAGCTGTGTTGTTTATGGATCTGGATAATTTCAAAAAAATTAACGATTCACTGGGTCATGAAACTGGTGACCGGCTGTTGATCGAGGCCGCACAAAGACTGCGTCAGAAATTGCGCCAGGGCGATACTATCGGCCGTCTGGGCGGTGATGAATTTATCGTGCTGCTCGCCGATGTTAAAACGCCGGACAAATTGATGGCGATTACCGAAACGTTGTTGGATCAATTTCGTAAACCGTTCCGGCTCGATGAGCGCGAATTGATCCTGACAGCCAGTGTCGGCATCGCACTGTATCCGCAAGATGGTGAAGATGCTTCAACATTATTGAGACATGCCGATTCGGCGATGTTTTATGCCAAAGATCAGGGGCGCAACAATTACGCTTTTTTCACGCCGGAAATGAATCAAGCCGCTGCCCGCCGGCTGAGTATTGAACAACAAATGCACAGTGCGCTGGAACGGGGAGAGTTTTATCTGCATTACCAGCCGCTATACCGTTTGCAGGATAATCAGCTGACTGGTGTAGAGGCGTTAATCCGCTGGCATAACCCTGTGCTCGGGCAAGTGCCACCGGATGAGTTTATACCGATTGCTGAACAGACCGGACTGATTGTCAAAATTGGTGAATTTGTTATCGAAACGGCTTTGCAGATGCTTAGTCTGTGGCAGCAAGAGCACGCTGAACTGCATATGGCAATAAATCTGTCGCCGGCACAGTTTCGTGATACCGGTCTCAGTGACTTTATCAGTGATTCTATTTGTCGCTATCCATTAATTGCCGGCACCCTGGAACTGGAAATAACCGAAGGCGTGTTGCTGAGCGGTTATGCCCATACCGATGAGGTTTTGAAAAAACTGACGGATCTGGATATCCGCCTGGCGATGGATGATTTTGGTACTGGTTATTCATCGTTGAGTTATCTGCGGCGATATCCTTTTAAAGTGCTGAAAATAGACCGTAGTTTTATCAGTGATATGACCCATGATGCCGGTGATCGGGAGTTGGTTAATGCGGCGATTGCCATGGCCCATGGTCTGGGGATTCAAGTGGTTGCTGAGGGTGTGGAAACCGATGACCAGCGGTTATTGCTGAAAACCTTGAACTGCGATTACGCACAAGGATATTTGTTCAGCAAGCCATTGCCGGCGGAAGATATCAGTGCGCAATTAACGGCACACAGATAAAGTGTCAGAAAATGTTTTAAGCAGACAAATTACGGCTTCTCATCACTGGTTTTAGTGTGTAGTATCAAGGGCTGAACTGTCAGCCGTTGAAGCGGTCAGACTAACGAGTGCCGGACTACTCTCAGTAGCTTCGGACATCCTTGGCAAGTGGTAGGAAGCGGTACATGTTGGAGAGTTATCTCCCCATACTGTTGTTCATCATCATGGGCGTCGCTTTTGGCGTAGTGCCCTTATTGGCCGGATTTGTATTGGCACCACGGCGGCCGGATGCCGAAAAAAACTCCGCCTACGAATGTGGTTTCCCGCCATTTGAAGACACCCATAGCAAGTTCGACGTCCGTTATTACCTGGTCGCTATCCTGTTTATCATTTTCGATCTGGAAATTGCCTTTCTATTTCCATGGGCAATTGTGCTCGATGATGTCGGTGTGTTCGGCCTAATGGCGATGTTTCTGTTTCTGGCGATTCTCGTGGTCGGCTTTATTTATGAATGGAAAAAAGGCGCACTGGAATGGGAGTAGAAGGCATTCTCAAAGAAGGCGTGGTCACCACCAGTGCCGATAAATTAATCAACTGGGCACGCACCGGATCGTTATGGCCGATGACCTTTGGCCTCGCTTGTTGCGCCGTGGAAATGATGCATGCCGGTGCCTCGCGTTACGATTTGGACCGGTTTGGTATTGTCTTCCGGCCCAGTCCGCGCCAATCCGATGTAATGATTGTGGCCGGTACGCTGGTCAATAAAATGGCGCCGGCGCTGCGTAAAGTTTATGACCAGATGTCGGAGCCGCGCTGGGTTATTTCGATGGGATCCTGCGCCAATGGCGGTGGGTATTATCACTATTCTTATTCAGTCGTGCGCGGCTGTGATCGCATCGTGCCGGTCGATATTTATGTGCCTGGTTGTCCGCCCACTGCCGAGGCTTTGTTATACGGCATTATTCAGCTGCAAAAGAAAATACAGCGCACTGACACTATCGCCCGGCGGCAAGAGGCGTAATTATGTCAAAAGCGCTCAAACAACAGCTGGAACAGCATTTTAACGACGCGCTGATTGATTGTGACTATGCCCGCGATGAAATTACCTTCTATGTCGACGTTGAGCATTTGCTGACGATTTGCCAGTCACTGCGTGATGATTTTGGCTTTGAGCAGTTAGTCGATCTGTGCGGTGTTGATTATTCTGCTTACGGCAACAGTGGCTGGGAAACCAAACAGGCTTCCGAACAAGGTTTCAGCCGCGCCCGTGAAGCGCAGGAACACAGCGACAGTGAAGTCGATGGTTACCGTTTTGCGGTGGTTTATCATTTGTTATCGGTCAGTCGTAATCAGCGCTTGCGAGTCAAAGTGCATTTAACGGCTGAAGATGCGCTGATTGATTCGGTCACCGGGATTTGGGCCTGTGCTGACTGGTATGAGCGTGAAGCATTTGATTTATTCGGGATCTTATTTCGCGGCCATAATGATCTGCGGCGCATACTGACTGACTATGGTTTTGTCGGCCATCCGTTTCGTAAAGATTTCCCGCTTATCGGTAACGTTGAAATGCGTTATGACGAAACCCAAAAACGCGTTATTTACGAGCCGGTCAGTATTGAGCCGCGAACGCTGGTGCCCCGCGTGATCCGTGATGACAACCGCTATCATCAAGAGGAAACCTGATGGCGGAAATTAAGAACTACACGCTGAATTTTGGCCCACAACATCCTGCTGCGCATGGCGTATTACGGGTGATTCTGGAAATGGACGGCGATGTCATGGAGCGCGCCGACCCGCATATCGGCCTGCTGCATCGTGGCACCGAAAAACTGGCTGAATCCAAACCATTTAATCAAAGTATTGGTTATATGGACCGGCTCGATTACGTATCGATGATGTGTAATGAGCATGCTTACGTTATGGCGATTGAAAAACTGCTGGGTATAGAACCACCGGTACGCGCGCAATATATCCGGGTGTTATTTGATGAAATGACGCGGATTTTGAATCACCTGATGTGGCTTGGCGCGCATGGTCTCGACATCGGGGCCATGACCGTGTTCTTGTACTGTTTTCGTGAGCGCGAAGACTTGATGGACTGTTATGAAGCGGTCTCCGGCGCGCGGATGCATGCGACTTACTACCGGCCGGGCGGAGTATATCGTGATCTGCCGGATCGGATGCCACAATATCAGGCCTCCAAATGGCACAGCCAGAAGGAGGTCGATGCCAAAAACGCGAACCGGCGCGGCAGCCTGTTGGATTTTATTGAAGATTTTGTCAAACGCTTTCCAAAATGTGTTGATGAGTATGAAACACTGCTCACTGACAACCGTATCTGGAAACAACGTACCGTCGGTATTGGTGTTGTGACCCCCGAGCGGGCATTGCAACTGGGCTTTACCGGACCAATGCTGCGTGGCAGTGGCGTCGAGTGGGATCTGCGCAAAAAACAACCGTATGCCGTTTATGATCAACTGGATTTTGCAATTCCGGTTGGTAAAGAGGGCGACTGTTACGATCGTTACTTGGTACGTGTTGAAGAAATGCGCCAGTCCGCGAAAATCATGCAGCAATGCATTGACTGGCTGCGCGTTAATCCGGGGCCGGTACAGGTTGACAATGCCAAGGTAGTACCGCCCAGTCGTATTGATATGAAAGACGACATGGAAGCGTTGATCCATCACTTTAAGCTGTTTACCGAAGGCTACTGCGTCCCTGAGGGTGAAGTCTATGCCGCCGTTGAGCATCCCAAGGGCGAGTTTGGTATTTATATGGTGTCTGATGGCGCAAATAAACCGTATCGGGTGAAAATCCGTGCGCCCGGTTTTCCGCATCTGGCGGCGATGGATGAAATGTCCAAAGGCCATATGCTGGCCGATGTGGTGGCACTTATCGGCACCATGGACATTGTTTTTGGTGAGATTGACCGATGACCAAAATGCAATTATCCGGCCCGCGTGAGCAATTATTTACTGCTGAGATCCGTCAGCAACTGGATAAATGGATCGGCAAATATCCGCCTGGTCAGGCGCAATCGGCGGTGATCCCGGCCTTACACATTTTGCAGGAGCATCATGACGGCTGGCTTAGCAAACCGCTGATGCAGGCACTGGCGGTGTATCTGGACGTTGCAGAAATCAGCGTTTACGAAGTAGCGACTTTTTACACCATGTATGAGTTGCAACCGACCGGCCGCCATAAAATCAGCCTGTGTACCAATATTTCCTGTTTATTGTGTGGTTCAGAACAGATCGCCGAACATATCCAGCAAAAACTGGGCATCGGTTTTGGTGAAACCACTGATGACGGTAAATTCACACTGAAAGAGGTGGAATGTTTAGGCGCCTGTGTTGGCGCGCCGATGTTATTGCTCGACAAGCAATATCACGAGCATTTAACGCCGGCCAAAGTCGATGCCATTCTGGACGGGGTGAAATAATGCAGCAGCTCAATCAGATATGTTTCCGGACCTTACAGTTTGACCAGCCGTGGACGCTGGAAAACTACCGTAAAGTCGGTGGTTACACCATGCTGGAGCAGATCCTGCGTGATAAAACCCGTCAGGAAACCATTATTGAGCAAATCAAAAACTCGGCGTTGCGCGGCCGCGGCGGTGCCGGTTTTCCCACCGGTCTGAAATGGAGTTTTATGCCGCGCAAAATGCCCGGTGCCAAATATATCGTCTGTAATTCCGACGAGGGTGAGCCGGGTACCTGCAAAGATCGTGACATCATGCGTTATAACCCCCATCAGCTGATTGAAGGCATGATCATCGCTGGTTACACCATCGGTGCAGAAGCTGGTTATAACTATATCCGCGGTGAGTTTTACGAACCAATTGAGCGTTTTGAACAAGCGTTAGTCGAAGCCCGCGAGGCCGGTTATTTGGGTAAAAATATCCTTGGTAGCGGTTTTAATTTTGAACTGCATACACAACCCGGTGCCGGTGCTTATATCTGCGGCGAAGAAACCGCGCTGCTGGAATCACTGGAAGGCAAAAAAGGCCAGCCACGTTACAAACCGCCGTTTCCGGCAGGGTATGGTTTATATGGCCGGCCAACGACGATTAATAACACCGAAACATTGGCCTCGGTGCCGGTGATTTTGCAGCATGGTGCCGACTGGTTCCATGAACTGGGTACACCCAATAACGGCGGTCAGAAAATTTTCTGCATGACCGGCCATGTCAATAAACCCGGTAATTACGAAGTGCCGCTGGGTATGCCGTTTGCTGAACTGCTGGAACTGGCCGGTGGTGTTCGCGAAGGCCATCAGTTAAAAGCCGTGATCCCCGGCGGCACGTCGACACCGGTGGTGCCTGCTGATGTCATGATGCAAACACCGATGAGTTATGACGGTATCGGCAAAGCCGGATCGATGCTGGGCGCCGGATCGGTGATTGTGATGGATGATTCGACCTGCATGGTCAAAGCGCTGGAACGTATCGCCTATTTTTATTATGAAGAATCCTGTGGCCAGTGTACCCCATGCCGGGAAGGCACCGGCTGGTTGTACCGGGTGATTAAACGTATCGAAAATGGTCAGGGCCGGCAGGAAGATTTGGATCGGCTGGTGGATGTCGCCGAAAACATCAACGGTAATACCATTTGCGCGCTGGGTGATGCGGCGGCGGCACCAGTCATCAGCTTTATCAAACATTTCCGTGAAGAATTCCAGTATCACATCGATCATGGCTGCTGCATGGTCGGTCACACTGCGCCGCAGGGGATGCGTCAATATGGTTAAGATTGAAATTGACGGCATCCCGCTGAAAGTCGACTCCAGCAAAATGATTATTCAGGCTGCCGATGAGGCGGGCATTGATATTCCCCGGTTTTGTTATCACAAAAAACTGTCGATTGCCGCCAACTGCCGGATGTGTCTGGTTGAGGTCGATAAATCCCGTAAAGCTTTGCCGGCTTGTGCCACGCCGGTCACCGAGGGTATGA
>CAMPHB010000057.1 GCA_946885755.1 uncultured Methylophaga sp.
GCAGCGGGTCTGGCGATTTCTGAGCGTTTCACCACACAGATTCGTGGTTTGAACCAGGCTATTCGTAACGCTAACGACGGTATTTCATTGTCACAAACGGCTGAAGGCGCTTTGGGCGAAATCAGCAACAACTTACAACGTATTCGTGAGCTGGCCGTACAGTCTGCTAACGCCACTAACTCTGATTCTGACCGTGCAGCGTTGGATCAAGAGGTACAACAACGTCTGGCTGAGATTGATCGTATCGCGTCACAAACTTCATTTAACGGCCGTAAAGTGCTCGATGGTTCTTTTGGTAACGGTACTTTCCAGGTTGGCGCCAACGTCGGTGAAACCATTTCACTGGATTTGACCACCAGCATCCGTCAAGCCGATATCGGTGCAGTTGCATCAGCCACTACCGTTGATTTGGATACCTTGATTGCTGAAGGTACTGATGCGGTCGCCGGTTCTTATACTACCGGTGACTTGTCCAGCTTAGACTTTTCTCAAGCACTGGTTGGTGGCACCAATGTTCAGGGTCCAATCACTGATCTGGACTATTCAGATACAGCGGCTAACTTTGATGTTGACGGTAATACCGTAACATTAGATGCTGCTTATGCTGATGAAGCTGCCGTTGTCGCAGCCATTCAAACCGATTTGGATGCTGCAGCAGCGGGTACTTACACAGTGTCTTCTACTGGTACAGCCCTCGGCGGTGACTTTGAAGTCACCATTACTAATGACTTAGCAACCACTGCTGTCGCTATCACTAACTCTGATGCCGGTGCAACTGCAGCTGGTTTTGCTGACACTGCCGGTACTGCCGGTACACAAACCAGCAACGTGGTATTCGACGTTGATGGCGAAACCGTCACCCTTGATGGTAACTATGCCGATATTGATGCGCTGGTTACTGCGCTGCAAACTGAACTGGATGGTTTGAGTGGTGGTGCCGGTGTATACACAGCAGCCGCAGTCGATGCAGATAGCTTCAGTATTACCAGTGCTACACCGGGTGCGACACCAGCAACCGTTGTTGATAACTTCCAGGCGACCAGCATTACTGGTGCCTCAGGCGGTACTTCAGTAACAGCTGCTGACGCGGTCGCTGCTGCAGAGCTGGCAATTACGGATCTGACTATCCAAATCGGTGACGCTGATGCAGTAACGGTTGCAGCTGCCACTTATACTTCCATTGATGATTTTGTATCAGCGGTCAATACTGCACTGGGTGGTAACGCAACAGCCAGTCTGGATGATGAAAATGTACTGACCATCAGCAGCTCAGAAACCGTTACCATCGGTGGTGCTGATGCAGGTACTGTGTTCACAGCAACTGAGTTTGCAGCAGCCGGTAGTTTGGCGGCAGTAAACGTCAATACGGTTGCGGATGCCAATGATGCGATTCAACGTGTCGACTCAGCGCTGACATCAGTCAGCGACCTGCGGAGTACCTTTGGTGCGATTCAAAACCGTTTTGAATCAACCATTGCTAACCTGGGTTCGACTGTTGAAAACCTGTCGGCTTCCCGTAGCCGGATTTTGGACGCGGACTTTGCGGCAGAAACTGCCAATCTGACCCGTGCCCAGATCCTGCAACAGGCTGGTATCTCGATTCTGGCACAGGCTAACGCTTTGCCACAGTCAGTACTGGGCTTATTGGGATAATATCCTGAAAGTGTCCGCACCCAGCGTGCGGACACTTCCTTTTATTAGTTTAGAAGGACCATTAACATGGATATTAACAATTTGAGTTCACTTGTCCCTGCCGGCAAACCTGCCAGCGGGGATTTTGTGTTGCGAGCTGATAATCGAACTGCCAACGCTGGAACAGATATTGCTACGATAGAAGAAGTATCTCAGCCAGCGTCGGATGTTGCCGAACAGGCAGAAAACCAAAGGCAACAACTTGATCAGGTGGTCTCGCAGATCAATGATTACGTTCAGAATGTGCAACGTTCACTGCAATTCAGTATTGATGAAATAAGCGGCCGTAATGTCGTCAAAGTCATCGATAAACAGACTGAAGAAGTGATTCGGCAGATTCCGATCGAGGAAGTGTTGACTATTGCGCGTACCATTGCTGAGCAATTTGGCGAAGAGTTGAATTTATTTAGCTCACAAGCATAGTTGCCCCTAGGAGTTCACTATGGCAATCACAGCAGGTGGTATTGGTTCGGGGATTGATGTAAACGGGTTGGTTCAGCAGCTGGTCGCAGCTGAGGGCCAGCCCGCTACTCAACGTCTGGATCGCAGAGAAGCCAATATTCAGGCTGACTTGTCGGCATTTGGCAGTTTGAAATCGGCTTTGTCGCGGTTTCAGACAGCGGTCAAAGCCCTGCAAAGTCAGGATAATTTTCTGAAACAAACGGCTACCTCTTCCAATACGGAGTTATTTTCCGCAACAGCAGATAAAGATGCTGTCGCCGGGAGCTATTCTGTCGAAATTCAAAAATTAGCCCAGGCGGCGAAAGTCCGTACCGATAGCTTTCAGACGGATGAGGCCATTGGCACCGGTAATCTGAACATCAGTCTTGGCAGCAGCAGTTTTAATCTCGCCATTACTGATGAGAACAATACGCTGGCCGGTATTCGGGATGCTATCAACGCTGCAGAAGATAATCCCGGTGTGCGTGCATCGATTATTAATGTCGATGGTGGCAGCCGGTTAATTCTGACCTCTGATGAACTGGGCGCTGCAAATGATATCAGTTTGACAGCAACCGATAACAACGGTGCTGATGCGTTTGATTTGGCGAGATTAAATAACATCACCAGTATCGATGCTGCACAAGATGCCGTGATTCTGGTCGATGGTCAGCAAATTTCCCGTGGCAGCAATTCGTTTTCTGATGTTATTGCTGGTGTTACCTTCAACCTGGTAAAAGCAGAAGAAGGTACCGTCGAAACCCTGACGATTAAACAGGATGACGCTGCTGTAAGGAGTCGGGTTGAGAGCTTTGTTTCAGCTTATAACACGCTAAATAACACGATTAATCAATTGTCATCGTTTAATGCCGATACCGGGGCCGCCGGTGTGTTGTTGGGGGATTCCTCTTTGCGAGGTGTGCAAACACAGTTGCGGCAAACACTGACTGATGCAGTGCAAGGTTTGGATATCAGCACGCTGGCTGAATTGGGTGTCACCACCAATCAGGATAACGGTAATTTACAGATTGATACCGACCGGTTGGATAGTGCCTTAAACACTAATTTTGCCTCGGTTGCCAATCTGTTTGCCTCAGAAAATGGTATTGCCAAACGGCTGGATAGTGTTTTGCAACGTTATACCAGTACCGATGGTGTGCTGGATTTGCGTACCGATGGTTTACGCTCGCAACTGGATCGTATTACCGATGATCGGGAGCGGCTGGCTGATCGGCTGGAAAGTCTTGAAGCACGCTACCGTGCACAATTTACGGCAATGGATCAATTAGTTGCTCAGTTGCAAAGTATCGGTGGTTTTCTGACCCAGCAGTTATCTAATTTACCGCTGGCCAATAATAATTAGTCAGCGCCGACAATTTTTTTAATATTTGTCGGGACTCCCTGCGCGCTTGCCCTGAGTCATTAAAACCGGTGGCGTCATATTTTTGGTTGCGTAATACTTTGCAATTTGTAGCTTATTGCTGCTAAAGATACCGCTGATTAGGACGATAACAATTCTGACTCAGGACCATTTCTGATATGGAAAAGGATAAAAACATGAACACCAGCGTTGCTATGCAGCAATATCGTCAAAATCATATTCATGGTTCTGTCGAAACCGCATCACCTCACCGGCTTGTACAAATGTTAATGGAAGGTGTGCAGGAAAAGTTACTGGCAGCGAAAGGTTTTATGGCCAAAAATGATATTGCCAAAAAAGGCGAGCATATCAGCTGGGCAATTTCGATTATTGACAGTCTGCGCGCCTGTTTAGACACCGAGCAAGGTGGTGAGGTCGCAGTTAATCTGGGCAATTTATACGATTACATGGAAAGACGCCTATTGGAAGCCAACCTGAAAAACGACCCGGCAATCATTGATGAAGTCGGTATGCTGATGGCGCAAATCAAGTCTGGTTGGGATGCCATTCCTGCAGAATTCCACCACGCAAAATAATTTTTCAAGATGAGCACCATGCGCATCATTATTGAAGCCAGTATTGAGCAGAGCGCGCAACAGTTACAACATGCCGGACAAGGTAACTGGGATGCTTTTCATGCGCTTGAGCCGAAAAGACAGCAACTGATTCGCAGCCTGAATAATGTCGATGTTGATGTCGTTGCGCCAGATGAGACCCGCGCAAATCTTGAAAAACTTATTGCTTTAAACAATGAGATTGAGCAGTTGTGTATTGAACACCGCAATCAGTTAATGCAAACCTTGTTGGATATGCGGGCTGGCGCGAAGGCCAGCAGCGCTTACGAAAAATAGATTAGTTATATTTATTTTTCGTCATAAACTCTCCCCGTCATTTTTTTGACAAGCCATTGTTGTAATGCTTAACTTCGGTTAACAAATATTTACCATGCCGGTTAAGTCCGTACCGGGTGTTATCAGAATTCGGGAGTTTAAATGAGCGCCAATAATGTCTTGGTTGTCGATGCTGATGCCCAGCGTCGCGAGACTTTGTCCACACTCATCACCTTTATCAATTGTCAGCCGGTGCTGGTGGACGAGCCGGATAACTGGTTTGACGCGATTGCTGATCTCAATGACATTGCCATGGCGATTGTCGGTGATTGTGGTAACAGTCAGCAAACCCGTGAGCTGCTGCGCACACTGGTGAATCATGAGGCCCGGGTGCCGGTATTTACGCTCAGTCATAATGGCGAAGAACACGATTTTCCCGGTGCAATCGGCGCGCTGCGTTATCCGGTCAAATACCCGCAGCTCAGCAACGCGCTGCAACAGGCGACGATTTATCGTGGTCAGCAGGATAATGCCAGTCAGCCACAAGGTCATTTCCGCCTGCTGGTCGGTCATAGCGCCGCGATGAAAAAAGTACAGCGGATGATTGATCAGGTCTCTGACTCTGAAGCCAATGTGCTGATCCTCGGTGAATCGGGTACCGGTAAAGAAGTAGTCGCCCGCAATCTGCATCATTTTTCGACACGTCGTGACAAACCGTTTGTGCCGGTGAATTGTGGTGCGATCCCCGGTGAGTTGTTGGAAAGTGAATTATTCGGCCATGAAAAAGGCGCATTTACCGGCGCCATTACTGCCCGTAAAGGTCGTTTTGAACTGGGCGAGGGCGGTACGCTGTTTCTGGATGAAATTGGTGATATGCCGCTGCCTATGCAAGTTAAATTACTGCGGGTATTACAGGAACGCACCTTTGAAAAAGTCGGCAGTAACAAAACCCAGCAGGCCAATGTACGGGTGATTGCGGCGACCCACCGTAATCTGGAATCGCATATCAGCGATGGCCATTTCCGTGAAGATTTGTTTTACCGGCTGAATGTGTTTCCGATTGAAATGCCGGCGTTGCGGGAGCGGCCGGAGGATATTCCGTTGTTGATCCATGAGCTTATTCAGCGAGTGGAACACGAAAATCGCGGTTCAGTGCGGCTGACAGCTGCGGCGATGGCATCATTATGCCGTTATCCCTGGCCAGGTAATGTGCGTGAACTGGCTAATGTGATTGAGCGGCTGGTCATTTTGTTTCCTTATGCCACAGTTGATTTTGACGATTTGCCCGACAAATACCGTATTGATGGCGAATCCCTGTCAGACAGCGTCAACGCAGCAATTTATGCGCGGCCACAGCCAACGGCCCATGACAACCATCAGCATCATGCGCCTGCCAGCAACGAGGTTGAGCGCCGCCATCCGGAAAATTCAGCGGCTGATCCGGAGCTGCCGGCGGATGGCCTGGATCTAAAAGAGCATTTAGCCAATCTGGAATATTTACTGATTAAACAGGCACTTGATGAAGCAGCGGGGATTGTTGCCCACGCTGCCCAGCGGCTGAAAATGCGCCGCACCACGCTGGTGGAAAAAATGCGTAAATACGGCATTCAGCGTGAAGGTGATCTGGCTGAGTAAGCCGTTTTGAAATAGTCATTTTTTTGACTTCACCAGGCTGAATTATTTAGCTAAGCATTTGAAATATTTGGTTTAATTTTTAGGGCATATTTTTTGCAGAACCCCAGCACACACGCTGATGCTGGAGCAACAATATGCACGCCAAATGGTCTGAATCTTCATCAACCGCCACCGTTTTGCCCCCCCGGCAAAGCCGCCCGGCGACCCCGGACTGGTCAAAAACACTGCACAAACCCTTAGCGGATATGCCGACCGGCCGCAGTGCCAGCCGGATGAGCCGGTTATTATCGGTGTTACCGGCCGGTGTAGTGGTGATTGATGGTGATGGCCGGGTGCAGGACTGCAATCCGGCTGCCATTAAACTTTTGGGTGAACCACTCAGTGGCGAACGCTGGATCGATATTATCCAGCGGGCGTTTCAGCCACGTCCTGATGATGGCCATGATGTCTCGTTACGCGATGGCCGGCTGGTGCATATTTCCACCAATCCGCTGGATGGTGAACCCGGTCAAATCGTGTTGCTGCACGATGTCACCGAAACCCGTCAGTTACAGCATAAAGTCTCACACCTGCAGCGGTTGTCAGCAATGGGTGAAATGGCCGCCCGGCTGGCGCATCAAATCCGTACGCCGCTGTCTTCGGCTATGTTGTATTTATCACCGTTGTTAAAAGCCAGTGGTGACAGCGCGACACAGCAGCGTTTTGCTTTGCGCCTGCATGACAGTCTGAGCCATATGGAACAACTGGTGCGTAATATGCTGGCGTTTTCCAAGGGCGATATGGCAGCCCCCGCACCGGTAAATATTGAGTCACTTCTCGAAGAAGTTGCCCGCCAGTTTCACAGCAGCGCCAGCCCTGACGACTGTCAGCTGACGGTTATCAATAACACTAACGATGGACATATTTTCGGAAGCCAGCCAGCGCTGGTCAGTGCCATTAACAACCTTATCAATAACGCCCGCGAAGCCTGCCGGGCTGGCGGCAAAATCCAGTTGTCAGCCGATTACATTGAAGATGAGCAGCAACAGCAATTTATTGAAATCAGTATTGAAGACAACGGTATCGGCATTGATGAAGCGGATTTTGACAAGATCCTGCAACCGTTTTACACCACCCGTTCAGCCGGTACCGGCCTAGGATTAGCGGTGGTGCAGTCTATCGTTAAAGCCCATAAAGGTTTGTTATGGCTGGACAGTGATCCCGGCGAAGGCAGTACTTTTTGTTTGCGTCTGCCAGTGTATCGGGCCAGTCAGCCGGTTTCCCGAACAGCTACCAGCGGAGCAGTATGATGAGTCAAACCATGATCATGGTCGTTGAAGACGACGCCAATCTGCGTCATGCCTTGTGTGACACACTGGAACTGGCCGGTTATCAGGTCACTGCTACCGATCACGGCCAGCAGGCGCTGGATAAACTCAGCAGTGAACCGATTGGTCTGTTACTCAGTGATTTACAAATGCAGCCAATGGACGGCCACACCGTACTGAAAAAGGCCCGGGCCATGTTGCCAACACT
>CAMPHB010000058.1 GCA_946885755.1 uncultured Methylophaga sp.
CCGGTCAGAAAATTCGTTTAGCCGGACAGGGCAAAGCCGGCATGGGCGGCCAGGCCGGTGATTTGTACTTAGAAATTCAGATCGCCAGTCACCCGTTTTTCCGTGTTGAAGACAAAGATTTATATCTGGATCTGCCGCTGGCGCCCTGGGAAGCAGCATTAGGCGCCAAAGTCACCGTGCCCACTTTGGCCGGCAAGATCAGCCTGACCATTCCTGCCGGTGCCCGCAGCGGACAGAAAATGCGCCTTAAAGGCCGCGGCCTGCCCGGTAAAACCGCCGGCGATCAATTTGTCATATTACAAATCCAGACACCACCCGCCAGCAGCGATTCACAAAAAGTGCTGTACCGGAAAATGGCTGACAGTTTTGAATTTAATCCGCGCGAAGCGCTGGAAAAAGCATTTTAAGGAGAACACCTGCCATGATTCGTTTCAGATCTGCTTTGGTATGGCTTGCTGGTTTGACACTGATGGGACAACTCGCCTTTGCGGCGTTGCCGTTTCCCTGGCTGAATGACGATCAGCAAATGCCGACGCTGGCACCAATGCTGGATCGCAGCAAACCGGCGGTGGTCAATATCGCCACCCGCGCCGAAGTGCCGGTACGTGACAACCCTTTGCTGAGTGATCCGTTTTTCCGGCGGTTTTTTGATATTCCCGATCAGCCACGTACCCGGCAAGCACAAAGTCTTGGCTCCGGGGTGATTTTTAATGCCCGTGAAGGGCTGGTACTGACCAATAATCATGTGGTGCAGCGCGCCGATGAAATCACCGTATCACTGGTAGATGGCCGCAGTTTTCAGGCGGAAGTGGTGGGCACCGATCCCGCTACCGATATCGCCTTGATTAAGATCCCCGCAGAAGATCTCAATGCCCTGCCACTGGCAGACTCCGATAAATTGCGGGTCGGCGATTTTGTGGTCGCCATCGGTAATCCGTTTGGTCTCGGCCAGACAGTAACCTCAGGTATTGTCAGTGCGCTTAGCCGCAGTGGTTTAGGGCTCGAAGGTTATGAAGATTTTATTCAAACCGACGCCTCGATTAATCCTGGTAATTCAGGTGGTGCGCTGGTTAACCTGCGCGGTGAACTGGTCGGCATTAATACGGCGATTTTTTCACCGCAAAACTCCGGCAACATTGGTATTGGTTTTGCCATCCCCAGTAATCTGGTGCAACAAGTCACCGATCAGCTACTGGAACATGGTGAAGTACGCCGTGCTTATTTAGGTGTGCAAATGCAGGACATCACACCCGAACTGGCACAGGCCTTTGATATCGAATACAGCCGCGGCGCGATTGTCACCAAAGTCGCTCCGGATTCAGCGGCAGAAAAGGCCGGCTTACAAGTGGGTGACATTGTTACTGCAGTAGATGGTGTATCACTGAAAAACGCGGCCAACCTGCGCAATGCCATTGGTTTGGTACTGGTCGGCAAAACCATCGAACTGGACATTCTCCGTGATGGCAAAGCCCGCACAATAAAAGCCACTGTCACCGAAAGTCAGCAAAGCCGGTTGAACAATGGCAATGTTCATCCCAAATTATCCGGTGTGACGTTTGAGGACATCGATCCATCATCACCTTACTACGGTCAGGTCAAAGGTGTGCTGATTTATCAGGTGGAACGCGGCAGCCCGGCCTGGCAGGCGGGTCTGCGCAGCGGCGATATTGTCACCTCGGTCAACCGCCAGCCAGTCAAAGATTTGGAGCAATTCAAACCATTGGTCAAAAACCAGCCCGAATTGTTGCTGAATATTGTCCGTGGAGACCGGGCCATGTTTTTATTGCTGCGCTAAACACCCGTTTTACCCCGAAAGCCTTTACGCCATGGGTTTTAAGGCATAGGCTCAACTTATGTGCCATAAAGCTGTCCGACAATTTAGATACTGACCGCACCATTTAGGTGCATTAAAAAGAGGGTACAGCCCGAAGGCCAAAAGGTGTGTTATGACATCCAATCCGCAGAATATCGACTATCTCTTTGAGAAGATCGTTAATCGCAACCCCGGTGAGCCGGAATTCCACCAGGCACTGCATGAAGTGCTGGAAACGTTGGCGCCTTTACTGAATAAACATCCGGAATACGTCAAACACAAAGTGATTGAACATCTGTGCGAACCGGAGCGGCAGGTCATCTTTCGTGTGCCCTGGCAGGATGATCACGGTGAAATTCAGATCAACCGCGGCTTTCGTATTGGCTTTAACAGTGCACTCGGCCCGTATAAAGGTGGTCTGCGGTTTCACCCCAGTGTCACTATTGGCACCATCAAATTTCTGGCATTTGAACAAACCTTTAAAAATGCCCTGACCGGCCTGCCCATTGGCAGTGGTAAGGGCGGCTCGGACTTTGATCCCAAAGGTAAATCCGACAATGAAGTGATGCGTTTTTGCCAGAGTTTTATGACCGAGCTGTATCGCCATATCGGTGAATCAACCGACGTGCCGGCCGGTGATATTGGCGTTGGCACCCGTGAAATCGGTTATTTGTTCGGCCAGTACAAACGCATAACCAACCGCTACGAATCAGGCGTGATCACCGGTAAAAGCCCTGGTTGGGGCGGTACCGTGATCCGCAAAAAAGCCACCGGCTATGGCGCGGTATTTTTTGCCGAAGCCATGCTTTGTGCGCGGGAAGTCGAGTTAAAACGTAAAACCTGTGTGGTCTCGGGCTCGGGTAATGTCGCCATTTATGCCATGGAAAAACTGCGTGTGGTCGGTGCCAAAGTCATTGCCTGTTCTGATTCCAATGGCGTTATTATTGATAAACACGGCATCAATGTTGATACCGTCATTCAAATCAAAGAGGTTGAGCGTGGCCGGCTGGCCAGTTATCTGGATCATCACCCGCACGCTGAATACATCGAAAATGGCAATATCTGGCACATTCACTGTGATTTGGCTTTCCCCTGCGCGACCCAGAATGAACTGGATGCTGATGATGCACAGGTTTTGATTGATAATGGCTGTCTTGCCGTATGTGAAGGCGCCAATATGCCCTGTACACCGGAGGCAGTCAGTCTGTTTCTGGAAAATAATATCGCCTATGGTCCCGGCAAAGCAGCCAACGCTGGCGGGGTCGCCTCATCAGCTCTGGAAATGCAGCACAATGCCACACGCAGTTCCGGGTTTGAATTCAGTGAAGAACGGCTGCATGAAATCATGAACAATATTCACCGCCAATGCTGCCAGACCGCCGACGAATTCGGTGTGCCCGGCAATTATGTGGTCGGTGCCAATATTGCCGGTTTCCGGCGAGTGGCGGATGCCATGCTGGCGTTTGGGGTAATTTAGCGGTTACGCCGACACCATATCACTGTATGGATCACTGGCCCGGCGGCCAACCCGTTTGGCAGAACGACGCTCGCCCTGATAATACATATCACGCATAACATAACCGTTACTGCGCCGATCATCCTGCTGCCGGCGATCGGCATAATGCCGGAACTGACAATCACAGTCCGTCATCCGGTCGCAGGCATTCAGCGGCAGTTTAGGCGCCTGCCCACTCAGAAAAATAATTGATGAACATTGCAAAGCCGCCTGACAGGCTTGTTCACAAGGCTTTATTTTGACCGCCCGAAAACGCGGGTCATGACTGTCCTGACTTTCCGCCAGATGATCAATGGGGTCAGCAATCAAATAAAAAACTATCGCCGCCACCACAAACAGTAATACCAGAATCTCCATACGGATTTCTTTCAGTCATGTTACATACCATATTTATGCGCCTTTTTTGGGACGCTGGCAATGGTCTTGTAATGTGCGGCACCGCAAACTTTTTGAGTATTAAGTTGCTGTTTTTACATACTTTTACATGCCTTGACCCAACTTCGCGTTGCAAAGGATTAGTCTGTTAATCGTAATCAGAATTTACGCGAGGCTAAGACGATGGCTACAAACACTCTGAAAAAAACCGGCATTGTTTTGTTGGTGTCGGGCATGTTGATGGCTTTATCGGTCAATCAGGCCAAAGCAGATGTGGATGTCCATATCGGCTTCGGTTTCCCGGTATTCAGTGGCTATCATCATGGTTATTCACATCATCATAACCATCATTACAAAAAGCACTATTACCAGCCAAAACACTATTACAAACACCGGTCACATTATGGCTACCATGATTATGGCCATAAACGGCATTACAAACGTGATTATCACCGGGGCCACCGCTGGAATAACAGCTACCGCAGCAACCACCGCTACTGGCATTAATCTTTCTGCGCTTTTGGGCAAAAAAAAAGGGTTCACCGGCAAACCGGTGAACCCTAATCCAGTAAGCACTGGAGAGAGAACTAAATGCCCGTTTAGCAGCGGGCCGGCTGTTTTTAAAAGCTGTAGCGAACGTTGGCAGTGACGTTACGGCGTTCACCAAAGCCGCAATCCGCGCCTTCGCTGCGGCACCATGACACAAACTCTTCATCGGTCAGGTTTTTGGCATCCAAGGTAAAATCCCACTGTTCGATGCTGTAACCGAGCATGGCGTCATAAAGTGTTTCTGACGGCACTTCTGGTGCATTACCAGCACCAACGTTGTCGCCGATATAACGAATACCGGCACCGACACGCCAGTTATTGCCCAGATAAAGCTTGTTCCACCAGGTGGCAATTTGTTCGGCCACATACGGCAGGCGATCACCGGTGCTGTCATTTTTGGCATTCAAATCGGTGTAGCCCAACTGGGTTTCAAAGTTGTTCCAGCGCTTATTGATCTGCAATTCCCAACCATCAACCACCGCACCGATTTGCTCAACACCACCCGGCGTTGCACCATCACTGATACGATTTTCCTGAGTAATATCAAAATAAGCTGCCGTGATCGCCAGCGTTTTATCCGGCGATAAATATTTGAAACCGATTTCTTCCTGATCACCGGTGGTCGGCTTCAGCGTACTGGCCGTTGCCGTGCCATCGGTGCCAAGATTCATGCTGAAAGCTTCGGAATAACTGATATACGGTGACAAACCATTATCAAAGCGATACATCAGGCCAATCCGGCCAGTGGTTTCTTCTTCATCACTGACGGTATCTGGCCCCGTCACCGCCAGCGTACGGTTTTCTGCCCAGTCATGACGCAGACCGGTAGATAAAACCACGCGGCCGATTTCGATATGGTCAGCGAGATAAACGCCAACCTGTTCGATTTCATTGTCCGGCCGATCGGTCGGATTAATAACCTGATCTTGCAAATTACCATATTGCGGGTTGTAAACATTGATATCACCGCCCAGACCATAGCCGTAAAAATAATTATCCTGCTCCCATCGGGCATCCTGCCGATCGATACCCACAACCAAATTATGACGGGTCATGGCCAGATCAAAGACCCCGTTTACCCGTGCATCAATGTTAAAAACACGGGTTTCAGCATCGGCGGTAAAAATGGTCCGCGGTGCAAAACCATTGGCATCCGGTACGCTGGGAATACTGATCCAGTGCTCGCGGGTTTCGGTGCTGGAATCGGTGTAACGTGCGGTAGTGGAAAATGTCCAGTTATCAGCAAACTGATGATCAAAAAACAGCGTTACTTCGGTTTTTTCACGATCGTATTTATCCCAGCCCGGCTCACCGACAAAGGTATCTGAATCAATATAACCGAGGCTACCCCGATCCAGCGTACCGGCTTGCGGAAGGAACTGCGCCGATACCTGACCTTTGTTTTCCTGACGATTCAACAGCAGCGACATGCTGGTTTTATCACTGATATTCCAGGTAAATGATGGCGCGATTAAATAACCATCATCTTCAACATGATCGACCTGTGTATCGCTGTCACGCTGCAGACCAACAACGCGATAAAGAAATTGCTCATTGTCATCCACTGGACCTGTGACATCAAAAGCAACTTGTTTACGATTATAGGAACCGTACTGTCCCCAAATCTCGCCGCCTTTTTCGGCTTTTGGCAGTTTGGAAACACCATTGATAATCCCGCCCAGATCGCCCTGACCGTAAAGCATTGATGACGGGCCTTTCAGAACTTCCAGGCTTTCCAATGCATAAATATTGGTGCGAACACTGTTATAAGAACCGTAAATTTCACGCAGACCATCTAAATAACGGCCGGCATTGATACCCCGGATACTGGCACCGTCGATCCGCGTATCCAGGCCAAAGTTACCGGCATAAACGCCCGGCGTATAAAGTAACGCATCCTGAATGGTTTTAGCACCGGTGTCTTTCATAAACTCCGGATCAACAATCGAAATAGAATACGGCTGATCCTGAATCGGCGCATTCAGTTTGCCAACTTCCGGCTCTTTGTCTAATTCAATGTAACCCAGTGCATCAGCGGCTTTCGAGGTGACTGAAACCGTCGGCAGTTCAACTGAGCTATCCTCGGTTTCTTCGGCCATTGCTGGCAAGGTGATAAACAGAGATAAAATGGCTGGCACGCAGAATAGCCGCAACCCGCTGGCAGAGTGGTTCATTGTTAATACCTGATTTTTGAAAGTTAAGCTAAATGAGAATGATTAAGTTTTGCGGATAGTAAAGACTTAAACAGCAACTGTCAACGCAGGTTTTGTGTGGGTATTGGTTCATGCGCACAATATGTAAACAACAGCCTGCTCGTCAGGCTTAAGATAAGATACTGATTCATATTGCTAAGAGTGTCCGATGATTTCTATCAAACAGCTCAGTTACGCCCTGACCGTTCAGGAAACCCTGCATTTCAAAAAAGCCGCCGAGCGCTGCAATATCAGCCAGTCAGCACTTAGTACCGCTTTAAATGAACTGGAAAAACGCCTTGGGCTACAGATTTTTGAACGCGACAACAAAAAGGTACTGGTAACACCGATTGGCAAGCGGGTGCTGTTACAGGCGCGTTCTATCATGCTGCAAGTTGATGATCTGCAAAATTTTGCAGATATCCAGAAAAGCCCGTTCAGCTATCCGCTGACTATTGGCCTCATCCCCACCGTAGCGCCCTATTTATTGCCAAAACTATTACCCCTTGTTCATCAGCAACACCCGCTGGCGCGGCTGCATATTGTTGAAAATCAGTCAAATGCGCTGCTGGATATGCTGCGTACCGGTGAGCTTGATGCGGCGATTCTGGCTTTGCCATTTCCTTGCGAAGGGCTGCTGACAATGCCTTTCTGGGAAGAAGACTTTTACTGGATCACCCTGAAATCTGACGAACACAGTAAACAGCAGGAAATCACCAGTGATGAGCTGAAAAGCTGTAATTTATTGCTGCTTGAAGACGGGCACTGTCTGAAAGAGCATATTCTTGATGTCTGCAAAATGTCCGAACACAACACTAACCGAAATTTTCGGGCTACCAGTCTCAACACGCTGATTCAAATGGTGCTCGGTGATCTGGGCACCACATTAGTTCCACAAATGGCAATAGATCAACTGACTTCACAACACAAATCTCTATCAACCGTACATCTCAGCGAACCCGGTCCACACCGGCAACTGGCCTTTATTCTGCGGCCCAATTTCACCCGTCTCGACAGTATCGAAAAACTCATCGCTATGTGCAAAACCGCATTGGGCGACGCCAATGTTCTAAAT